>JBQNBR010000077.1:0-9191 GCA_052169815.1 Treponema sp. | reverse complement strand
TGAGGGTAACGACTATCCAGATGCTGCTAAATATGCAGGAGAGGGGGCTAAAGTGCCCGTAGAAGTTTCATCGGAGACTGATGATGCAGCTATTCAGCAAACACTGAAAGAGGCCGTAAAGAAGGTTGTCGAAGCTTTAGACGGTTATAATGACACCACTAGCGGGCAGCTGATACCCCTACTGATAAGTTGAAGAATGGTGCTGAATTGAAATCAGCAGCTCAAGTAGATGATATTGGTGCTGCACTCAAAGGCGCAATTTACGCAGAGAAAGGTAATATAACTGTAGCTGCCAATGGTACTACTGCTGCTAGTGGTGAATTTGTGCTTTTTACTGTGGAGAAACCTGAAACTACTACTCCTGCTACAGCTCTAAAAGGGGATTTGTCTAAAGTCCTCAAGGATGGTGAAGTTCTTTATCTTACTAAACGCGGAGATTAACCATTTAAAAAAAACACACAACATACGGGCGTGCTCTACGGCACCTCGTGCGTAAGAGTACGCTGTCGGGCACGGGTTCGAAAAATCCAACAAGATTTTTAAAGCTAGCCGGCAGCGCATAATCTTGACCTCTTTATCTTCGGTCTGGTCTTTAACTGGTGTTAGGGGTAGGGGCCAGGCCGTCTTGTTTTTAAGCACTTATCAAACAAAACCGCTATCTTCCGTGGTATTTTTCGTCCCTTGTATTGCAATTTGCATATTGAGGTATGTTACACGGAAATTCGGGGAACGGCAGTGCGGAGAAAGCCCTTTACCAGCCAGGAATGGCACAAGCAGGTAGTCAAGCCTTGGCCATAGTGCCATCAAGGCGCTATGGCCAGCCCTTTTTCGGCTGGAAAACCGGCAAACGGGGTGCTTGTTTTTACTAGGGGTTAATGAGTGCTTAGTTGGTGGGCGAAACAGACCAGTTTATAATATCCCCACCACAAAGCTGCACCGAAATATGGAGCTTATTTTCGTCTTGTCCTTTACTGAATACGATATTTTCTATTAATAGCTCTGCTCCATCACGCTCCAATTTTGAACAATTGCACCGGCCACCTAATAACAGTTTATTAGGAGACTTCGCATCTAGTTCAATACCGGCACCGGCAAACTGCAACCAATAGTTATTATTTGATTCAAATTTGTTAATTGTGCTGTCGTCTAACCTCCACGGATTTGAACTGGTGTTAAACAAGCGAACAGTAAAGCGCTGCCCTTTCCATGAGTTTTCATTTACATTAGGCTTTTTCTTGAGATAAAACAAGGTTTTTATCTCACCTTCTGTAACTTTTTTGAAATTATTTGAGCTTATATCACCACTGGAAATAGACCGCTCATCTGAGCTTGGATTGGCTGCACCGTTATCTGAAGCAATCATATAATTTACCGTCAAAGTACCGGCCTTATCATTGGCTGTGATGCTATTGCCACTGGAAAGATGTATACGGAGATTCTGCATTTTATATGCACCGTCATTCTTGTTATATGCAGCTGTATACGATGCGATGCGGTCATTGTCAAATAAGCCGCCGGGAGCCGAATTCTGGCCGAGTGCTTTTGCGCCGGCATACCAATAAGAGGCAAATGTAGTACCATCGGCTGCTTTGATAAGATTCGCTTGTCCTTTCACCTTGTTCAAAATATGATTTAAGGCCTCTTTTTTTGTAAAATAAGGTTTGGTTAATTGGCTGATAAGGCTTGAAAAACCGTTTAGTTGTGTTCCGCCTTTTAGTGTACATTTAGGAGTAATCTTGATTTTGTCGCCATTTGTTTTAGTGAATGAAGCGGTTAGTGTGTACTCACCATGCGAACCGTAAGAAATAGTTGTTCCGTCGCTTAACTGAAATGATAACTCTTTCATGACATTGCTCGCATTACTGGAATCATTAGCCCATGCTATAAACTTATCAAGTGAAAGATTGTGCTCAATAGCGTGATCAAAGTTAGGCTCACATTTAACAAGGCTGTTTATTGTGGCAGTAGGAGAAATAGTCCCTTGGTTTTGCTGGTTGTTTTGGTTTTGTTGGCCGCCTTGCTGTTGCTGCGCTCCAGAACCGCCCCCGCCGCCGGAGCCTCCGCCGCCGCCGCCAGAACCGCCGCCGCCGCCGCCAGAACCGCCGCCGCCGCCGCTAGAACCACCTCCGCCGCCGCTAGAACCACCTCCGCCGCCGCCGGAACCGCCTCCGCCGCCGCCTTGCTGCGACGTAGTGCCTGATGAATCTCCATTAGGGGGCGTCTCATTTGTGGGATTTTTAGCCTGATTACAGCTTGCTGCAAAGATAACAATCGATGCACATATACTGATGATCTTTAATTTCAATTCCATAATTGGACTCCTCGCCGGATACTAGCAAATAATAGTATATTTGTGCAAGAGAGCAGCAATTAATTTGATATGGATAATTATGTAGTGATTTATTCATTGGCTGTACCTCCAGGTAAGTATATACGCCGCGGTATGTGGGCATTACCCCTCCTCCTAAAAATTCTTGTGCAAAAGTGCAAAAATTTTCAGGAGAAATTAAATAGCTGCTGCACACACCGGCCCTCTTAACAATTTCCAAACAGCGCTTTATACTATAACCAATGGCGGGAATAAAAAAGAAGAACGATACCTATACAGAAATCCTCAAAAACGCAAAGCAAGAATTTTTACAAAATGGCTTTGACAAAGCGTCGATGCGTTCCATTGCGGCAATGGCCGGCATCACAGCTGGCGCCTTATACAGGCATTTTCCATCAAAGGAGGCAATCTTTGAAGCGCTCGTGCAGCCGCTTATCACGCAAACCTTGCGAATCGGTATCGATTTTTCCGAAATCGCAGTGCATCTATTCCAAGCAGAAGACAATGCAGCGATCAAAGAGGCAATACGCCTCTCGATACAGAATTTGTTTGCGCTTGTTTACAGCCGCTTTGACGAATTTAAGCTGTTGTTTAACCGCTCGGCAGGCACACGATACGAAAACATCCGTCATGAATTTGTAATGGCGGATGTTGCAGCGTGTAAAGAATTCATCACCGAGTTAAAAAAGTACGGCACAACCATACACCCTTTAAGCGATGACCAGCTTCACTTGATTTACAGCACTGCCTTAACACCGTTTTTTGAAATTATCACGCATGAATATTCGTATGAAAAAGCGCAAGGCTTCATGGATATCTTGACTGACGTCATGTATTTTTGCTGGAATAAAATTATGCAACCGGACAAATAACGTGCTATTTGCGCGATTTAGAACTCGCGCGCCCTGGTGCGACAACTTACGTTTCGGAACAGAGCTAATAACGTGAAGGCATCTGCAAAAACCTTGCCGGATTTTTTTCACACCGTTTAGAAGCACCCCATGCGCTGCCCAATGCGTAAAGCCTTACGGTATTGCAGCCCCCAAGCGGGCTGTTTTGTTTTCCGAGACAATCACCGCCTCTACATAGGCTGCCGTAGGGGCGTCAAACTGAACCGGTATGCTTAACGGCTGTCCCATATAAAATGAATGCACTGCTTTACTCGCAACGCTCTTTTTCTGTGAATCGGTCAGTGTAATATGCACGGAAAGCGGGATATCCGAAACATGCTGCACTGCATCAAAAAGCACAGCGGCATACACCAGCGAATCATGCCTATCGGTTTCAAGCCGGACTGGAATGTCCCGTATTATCGCAGTTTTTTTATCAAGCGGCGCCACGAGTGAAAGCAGCAATAGCACAAATACCAATGCCAAAGCGAAGAGCACAAAACGGGATGCCCTCGTTGCAACAAGCCCTCCTAATAAACCGTATTTTGGAATATAGTCCGGCTCGTACATTCTCCGCACCTCATCAGAGGCATGTTTAAGCCGTTCGCTGCGGCTGTACCGGAGCGGGACCGAAGAGCCGTCAACAATTTCATCATCGCCGTTCATTGACCGGACACTCCTACAATGCTATCAGTGCGCCACCACACAACTGCTGCCTGATCATCGCGAGTAATGAGTGCTGATAAAATACCAGTTGACGAAAGGCTGAACGCATTATATGCAAGCTCTTCGTAAGAAACCTTCACAGGACACAGATACATTTTATTTGAAGACAAGTCCATGAGCTTTAAAAGGTAGCCGTCTGCTACCGGCGTGGTTAAAAAACACCAATTCTGAGCCGTAACGCCCAATAAATTATACACTTTTTCAAAATGCACGGAGCCGGCCGCAGTCTCTTCAACGCTTTCGTACGGCTTAATTTCAATTTTCTGTTCATAGTGCGCGGGTGCAATATCAAATACATACAAATAGCTGGTATCATAGTTGACGCCTGCAGAAACTTTAGAGGAAGCATCAATTTCTTCCCGATAATAATCCACTTTCACATACAATTTTTCAGAATTAAAATCGGGGACTGCTTTATCGAGGGATGAAAACACTGCTTGATCGCTACTATATGGAGACGGCAGCATAGAAAACACAAGCGGTATTTTGTACAGTAAATTGCCACTACTATCATACCAATATACAATACTACTTTTATCAGTGCGGCATATCACTACAAGATTATCGTGAGAAGTGGTATATAAGCCTTCAATGGGAGGGAAAGGACTGCCGCCCCACCCTTCCTGCCCAAGGCTATCGACAAAATCACCGCTCTCATTGAAGCACACAATGCTATTGCGTAAAGCCAAATCCTCAGCTTGATCGTATTCAACCCGTTCCTCAGGTAGCATATCCGCAACAAACAGCCGCTTTTTGCTGTTCACTGTCAAGTACGTAGGATGATTCAGCGGGTATGCCACTGCGCGGCGCGTCATCAGCTTATCTTTTTCATCAGAGGATGAAAAGGTGACGGCATCATTTTTTTCAGGATTGTAATAGAGCGCCAATAAATCGCCAAAAGACGTCAGCTGCAGTACTTTGCCTGCATAGGAATTACTCACATAAAAAATACCATCCTGCATGTAGAGCTGGCTATCAGGACGAGTGTATGCACTTTCAAGGTGAAACAAATCTATTTGGTTTTCAAAGCTGCCGTAATCCAAGGTGAAGAGCTCTTGGCGCTCAAGCTCAGTGCTGTGATTCTTTCTACACGACACAACCAACAGCAGCAACACCACAATCACCACACCGCTCTGCAAGCATCGATGGATACCTCTACCCAGCATATCCCACACCGCAGTACCTACGCTCTGTTAGCTGCCACAGCAGTGTTTGTATTTTTTACCGGATCCACACGGACAAGGATCATTTCGTCCCACTTTGGGCACACTTCGTACCACCTGCGCATGTTCCGGCTGGCTGCTCGCTCCCATCGGAGAATCATTTTTATCGAACGAGCCCATAGAGCTATGCCGCGCTGTTCCCTGTACCCGCTTTGCCGTTGTCCTACTAGCAGGGGCTTCTTCGGTGCTTATTTTTACCAAAGCCACCAGCGAAGCGATGGAAAATCTGATTTCATCCAGCATAGCATAGAAGATATCAAAACCTTCAAGCTTATATTCGGTAAGCGGGTTTTTTTGCCCATAGGAACGCAAGTATACCGCTTCGCGCAAGGCTTCAAGGCTTTCCAAGTGATCAAGCCACTTACGATCTATCGCCTGTAAATACTGATACCGGATAAACATGTTCAAATTATCATGTCCGGCAAGAATAACTTTTTCTTCTATACTCCCCTTGATAACGTTGTAAATGCTCTGCTGTAACGCCGCAGTGTCTTGTCCGCCTATTTTTTTTGCATCCGCATCGCTTATCACATAGCCGAATTTGGCTTTAAGATCCAGCTGCAGCTCTTTAACTGCCTCCGCTTTGTCCTTATGCGAAGCACGGCGGGACGAGGCAAAGGCATCCTCCAAATATTCAGCAATCGTTGCATAAATACGGTCTACCAGCTTTTCATCCTTTAAAATACTATCCCGCTGCTCGTAAATAAAACAACGCTGTTCGTTCAATACATCATCGTACTCAAGCAAGTGTTTACGGATATCGAAGTTCCGCCCTTCAACCTTGGTTTGCGCTTTTTCAATACTTCTGCTCAAAAGCGAATGCTCAATAGGCTCGCCGGCTTCCATCCCAATGCGCGACATCATTCGCTTCAAGCTTTCACCGCCGAAAAGCCGCATCAGATCATCATCAAGCGATAAAAAGAACTTAGAGCGCCCAGGATCCCCCTGACGGCCCGAGCGCCCGCGCAGCTGGTTATCAATACGGCGGCTTTCATGGCGTTCAGTGCCGATAACGTATAAACCACCGAGTGATTTTACCTCTTCGTAATCTTTTTGCCACTTGCGGTATTCTTCTTCGTATATTTTACGGTACTGCGCTTCATCGGCTTCCGTACCCGCCCGTTTATGTGCACGGAATTCAGGGTTACCGCCCAATTTAATATCAGTACCGCGCCCCGCCATATTGGTTGCAATCGTTACCGATCCCTTGGCTCCCGCTTCGGCGATAATCAAGGCTTCCCGTGCATGGTTTTTCGCATTCAATACCTCATGTCGGACGCCTTTTTTCGTTAACAGAGCCGATAAGCGCTCAGATTTTTCGATAGAAACGGTACCAACCAGCACCGGCTGCCCACGCTGATAGGCTTCAGCGATTTCTGTACACAGAGCATCCCACTTTTCAGCCTCGTTTAAATACACCACATCATGCTCATCCTTGCGTGCAACGGGTAAATTCGTCGGAATCACCACTACATCCAATGAATAGATTTTGTTAAATTCAACCGCTTCGGTATCCGCCGTACCGGTCATCCCCGAAAGTTTATCGTACATGCGGAAAAAGTTCTGAAAGGTAACCGTGGCCATCGTGCGGTTCCGCTGTGCAATGCGGATGTGTTCTTTGGCTTCAATAGCTTGATGCAAGCCGTCCGAGTAGCGCCTGCCGTCCAAAATTCGGCCGGTAAACTCATCGACAATCTGCACGAGCCCGTCTTTCACCACATAGTCAACATCGATATGGTATAAAATATGCGCACGTACCGACTGAGTAAAATAGTGAATGTACTCAAAATTGTTTTCATCAAAAAGGCTACCGGTAATCAGCCCACTCTTTTGTAAAATATCTTGGATATGAAGCATGCCAGAATCGGTAAAAGAAACGCGGCGGCTTTTTTCGTCAAACGTATAATCGCCGACCATTTTTTCACCTTCCAGCTCATTCGGGTATTCGCCGGTTTTCGGATCCTTAGCCACCTCTGCAAGCTGATCGACGAGCTTATCAACTTCAAAATATCGTTGGGTATCATCTTCAGCAGAGCCTGAAATAATGAGTGGGGTACGAGCCTCGTCAATCAAAATAGAGTCGATTTCGTCCACGATAGCAAACGAAAAACCGCGCTGCGTTTTTTCGCTAAACACCATCTGCATGTTGTCCCGCAGGTAATCAAAACCGAATTCGTTGTTGGTACCATAGGTAATGTCAGCATTGTAAGCCCGTTTACGGGCGTCATTATCCATATTGGACAAGATGGTGCCGACACTCACCCCCAAATAATCGTACACGGGGCGCATCCAATCAGCATCGCGCTCGGCAAGATAATCGTTGACCGTAACAATATGCACGCCCTTCCCTGAAAGGCTATTGAGGTAGGCCGCAGCAATACACATGAGCGTCTTACCTTCACCGGTTTTCATTTCGACAATGCGTCCTGAATGCAACACCAGAGAACCGAGCATTTGCACATCATACATACGCTCTAATAAAATACGGCGGGCAGCCTCTCGCGCCAAGGCAAACGCTTCAGGAATAAAGGCATCAAGGCTTTCACCCTTTTGGTAGCGTTCTTTAAATTCAACTGTTTTTTGCTTAAACTCTTGCTCAGAAAGCTGTATGGCCCATGCTTCTTTTTCATTTATACTATGCAACACTGGAAGGAGTGCCTTTATATCTCGTTCATGCTGTGAACCGAAAATCCACTTTATTATTGTATCGCTGATCATTCTCATAATGTACTAAAAGATCGATGTATTGACAAGCCTACTCATAATTTTGTCAGGGAAATCAATTTGTGCCTAAAAGCGGGAATAAGTCGTCAGGATCCATAAGAGCGCGGAACGTAATGCCGTTCAAAGGCAGCGTTGATTGCGTTTCTCGCTTGTGTATGCGCACTCTATTAAGCGCTGCTCTCTTGCACAAATATACTGTTATTTGCTAGTATCCGGCGCGGAGTTGAATTATGGAATTGAAATTAAAGATCATCAGTATATGTGCATCGATTGTTATCTTTGCAGCAAGCTGTAATCAGGCTAAAAATCCCACAACGGAGATCCCCTCTAACGACAATGGATCAGGCTCTACGTCGCAGCAAGGAGGCGGTTCTAGCGGCGGCGGAAGTTCCGGTGGTGGATCCGGCGCGCAGCAAAATCAAGGCGGCCAACAAAACCAAAACAACCAGCAAAACGACCAACCAAACCAAGGGGCTATTTCTTATGACAGCAATCCAAAATCGGTTAGTAATTATACATTAAACTTTGCTGAAGGTATGGAAAAAACCTATCGGTTACAAAATATGTAGAGTGGGCAAATAGTCATCCTACTGACGCAGTACAGAACTTGTCATTTACGCTTGAAAATGGCGCTACCATCAGCCCCGGTGATACTACGGATTACACATTGACGCTTACATTTGAAGCAGACAATGCTGCTAATGCAGCCAGTGCCAAAGTTCGGATTAAGCCTACCTTTCAGGTGAAAAAGTCCAATCAAACGCCAACGTTCACCCATCTAAAAGCTCAGTTAACCAAACCTTACTTCACCAAAAAAGAGGCTTTAAACTATATTTTGAACAAGGCGAAAGGAAACCCGAACCTTATCAAAGCAGCTAATGGCACTACATTCGCGTCTTCTTTATATGCTTTTGTAAAAACAACCGACACACCGCAGGTGATTGTGACTCCTAAAAACTTGTTTGACGATGACCTGATCACACCATATAAAGCCGCATATAACAAGCCCGATGGAGCATATAAGATGCAGAATCTCAGCATATGCCTTTCCGGCAACGATAGCATAAACGCCGATGATCAGAACGGTACTTTGACGGTAAATTATATGATTGCTTCACAGGAGGGAGCAGCGGGTACCAAGCACCCCGTTTGCCGGTTTTTTTTCTGCTCCAAAAGGGCTTGCCATAGCGCCTTGCTTACGGCTTGCTATTACCACGGCTTGACTACCGGATTACCTGCGTGTTCCATTCCTGGCTGGTAAAGGGCTTTCTCCGCACTGCCGTTCCCCGAATTTCCGTG
>JBQNBR010000076.1:0-9283 GCA_052169815.1 Treponema sp. | reverse complement strand
TTTGAGTCTGATAAAACTGCTTCAACTAAAGATACGAATTTTACGAGAGCGATAATGCAGGAGGCAACGAAAAAGGTTGCTGAGAAATTTACCGACGACAAGATAGGTACAGATAACGGTAAATACGGCTTCTTTTTGGCTGCAGAACCGAATGCTAACTCTTCAGAGTACATTAAAAACATAAAAGAGCTTGATAATAATAGCAACGCGGCGTTTAATGACGAAGCGGCAGTGAAAACAGGTGAACTGATTATTTACCTTGCCGTTTTCACCGATAACTAACCATGTAAAAAACATACACACACGAGCGTGCATAACGGCATCCCGTGTGTAAGAGTACGCTGTCGTGCAAGGGCTAAAATCCAACAAGGTTTTTAAAGCTGATCCGGCAGCGCATAATCTTGACCTCTTTATCTTCGGTCTGGTCTTTAACTGGTGTTAGGGGTAGGGGCCAGGCCGTCTTTGTGCTGTCTATTGCTTATCGCAGTATTTCCCGCATTCCTATAGAAAAAAACTCAAAATTATAATATAGTAGGCAATTATGGATGAGCCGATGCAAAAACGAGAACAGTTGCAGGAACTATTAGAACAAAAACAGTATACTGCATTAATAGCGGAGCTTGCTGATATGAATGCGGTTGACGTAGCAGAAATCGTTGATAGTGAAAACACCGTTACCGCCGTGCTCCTTTTTAGGATGCTGCCTAAAAATTTAGCCGCAGAAGTATTTGCGCTCTTATCGAGTGAACAGCAAAGCGCGCTCATCACTGCGATAACGGATAAAGAATTAACTCCCATTTTAGAGCAGCTTGCGTTTGACGATATCGTAGACCTTATTGAAGAAATGCCAGCTAATGCAGTGAATAAGATATTGTCCAACACTGCGGAAGAAGCGCGGAACCTCATCAATCAATTTCTCAAATATCCACCTGATTCCGCCGGCAGCCTCATGACGATAGAATACGTCAGCTTAAAGAAAACGATGACGATAAAGCAGGCGCTTGCCCATATCCGTGATACCGGCTTAAAAAAAGAGACGATCTATACCTGCTATGTTACCGATGAAAACAGGATATTGGAAGGTATTGTGTCCTTAAAGGAATTGGTGCTGAGCCCGGAAGCTGAATACATTTCCAATATTTACGAAAACGATTGCATTTATGTGAATACCCATGACGATCAGGAAACCGTGGCGAATGTCTTTAAACGGTACGGTTTTTTGGCGCTTCCGGTCGTGGATACCGAAAAGCGGCTCATCGGCATTATTACCGTTGATGATATTATGGATGTCATGGAACAGGAAGCTACCGAGGACTTTCAAATTATGGCCGCTATCCAGCCTTCTGAGGATGACTACCTTACGAGCAGCATCTTTATGCTCGTAGGCCACCGCATCGGCTGGCTCTTACTGCTGATGGTGTCGGAAACCTTTACCGGCAGCATCATTGAACACTATACTGAATTACTGGCAAGCCTTACCGTTTTAACCTCATTTATTCCCATACTGATGGATACTGGCGGTAATTCAGGTAGCCAGTCTTCAACGCTCATTATACGCGGGCTTGCTACTGGTGAAATCAAGCTGAAAGATTGGGCGCGGGTGCTCTGGAAGGAATTCCGCATTTCGCTGATAGCTGGCGCAGTGCTTGGGTTTATTATGTTTGCGAAAACCTATTTTTTAAATCGGAAACCCTTGCTTATCGCGGCGAGTGTGAGCATTACGATTGTTGCAACCGTTATCATTGCAAAAATAACCGGCTGCATTTTGCCGATTATCGCCAAGCGGTTAAAGCTTGATCCTGCGATTATGGCAGGCCCTTTAATTACCACGATTGTTGATACCGTGAGCCTGGTGGTGTATTTTAAGATTGCACGTTTTTTGTTGTTCTAAATGAGCTATGAGCTTGAGAATTCACTTTGGGAAAAACGCTGTTTTGCAGAACAGTGCACATCAGCACGCGTTGACCACTGAATTGATAAGAAAAACCATCCATATTTCATCTGCAGTAACGGTGCTATTAGCACAGCGCTGGTATACGCAAACCATTGCGGCAATTATCGGCATGTCCGTGCTCTATGGTATTTCAGAGTGGCTACGGATGCACCACTATCATATGTTTTGTATCGCGGCACTTACTCGCTTAGCGGCACGGGAGCGGGACAAAGGGCGTGTAGTGTACGGTCCACTTACGCTTGCGGTTGGGGTTGTGTTGGCGCTCGTGTTGTATCCGCTGCATACGGCAAAAATCGCCGTGTATGCGCTTGCGTTTGGCGACGGCGTAGCAAGTTTGATAGGTAAAAAGTTTGGAAAAACGCCGCTTCGGTTTACACGGGACAAAACGGTAGTGGGTAGCGCTGCCTGTTTTACTGTGGTGGCGTGTACATCGTTTGTGGTGAGCGGCTCTGTATGGAAGAGTGTCCTTTTGGCTTTGTTGACGACGGTGATAGAAATGCTGCCACTTAAAGACTTCGATAACCTTTTCATCCCGCTTATTGTGGGGTTCGCCGCCCTTGTGCTTCGCGCATAGCTCATTATAAAAACCTGCCGTTACGGGGAGCTTCATAACGTGCTGAAATTACGAGATATTCATTGTTTCAAGCTCATTCAGCGCCTGTGGTGACACTTTTTGTAAAAAAGAGTATACTGTGGATTGTGTTCCTGAAAAGTCTTGAAATATTTGGATTTAAATCGTTCGCAGATAGAACCCGTATCGAATTCGCAGAAGGCATAACCGCCTTATTAGGGCCAAACGGATGCGGGAAAAGCAATGTCGTTGATGCAATGAAGTGGGTTTTAGGCGAGCAGGCTTCAAAAACGCTCCGTGCAGAAAAAATGGAAGATGTGATATTCAACGGCACCGAATCGCGGAAAGCGCTCAATGTTGCAGAGGTTACACTGACCATCAGCAATGAAAAAGGCTTTTTGCATTTGGATACCTCAGAGCTTGCTATTAAACGCCGGTTGTACCGGTCAGGAGAAAGCGAATACTATATTAACAATAGTCCGGTCAAGCTCAAAGAACTCAGGGAGCTCTTTTGGGACACCGGCGTCGGTAAGGCTGCGTACTCAGTGATGGAGCAGGGCAAAATCGATCAAATTCTTTCAAGCAAGCCGGAAGACCGCCGCTACCTGTTTGAAGAAGCAGCCGGTATTACTCGATTTAAGGTAAAGCGGCTTGAAGCTGAGCGGAAGCTAGAAAAAACCCAAGAGAATATGCGGCAAATTGAGGGCATTCTTGGGGAAGTCCGCCGCTCATACGATACCTTGAAAGACCAAGCCGAAAAAACGCTCAAGCACCGCGCACTTAAAGAGACTATTTTCCAGCATGACCTTGATATTCAGCTTTTGCGGTTAAAAAAATTCACCGATGACTACGCTCACTATGAACACATTACTCAAGAAGCCAAAGCGAATCGGGACGCTATTCAAGCTAAAATAGACAACATTCACACCATACTTTCAGAAAATATGGACGAAGTGAACAAATTGCAAACGCAACTGGGTGCCTGTCAAAAAGAGATTTATGGCTTGGCTATCGAACAGCGGGGCAAAGAAAATCAAGCTCGTTTACAGGCGGAACGCCAAAATGAATTAAAGGTAAAAATCGGTCAGCTTGAGTTACGCCAAACCGCGCTTGAAGAAAAAATACAAACGCTGGAAGAAGAAGCTGACGAGCAGGATTCCAAAGTGCACACGGTACAAAAACAGGTGCAGGACATTGAACACAACATCACCTCATTTGAGGAAAATATCGCGTTAAGCCGTCGGCGAATCGATTCCAACGACGCTACGCAGCGCACCTTACAAGCGGAGATAGTACAGCTGGAAAAGGAGCGCGACAACATGCAGGTGCAATTAAAGGCGCTTACCGAAGATATTGTTACTGCGCTTGACAAAAATCTACCTTCGTCCGATTACTCAGCACGCGGCCGCACCGAACTTGAAACCAAGCTCGCTACCTGTGTACAGCAAATGAACATCCTGCTTACCGGTAGGAAAAATCTTTTTCTGGATTTTGCGGCAGTGAGCGTTCACTCAGAGGCGGAAACGCAGCAATTTGCGCACCATGCCGTCGATTCTTTTACCGAGCTATTGGCACTGTTGGAGCAACTTGCACAGCATATACAAGCGTACCAACAATCATCTACTCGTTTTATCGATGATTTTCTTGCTCCCGAAGGTATTATCACGCAAAAACGCACTATTGATTCCCATATAGAACAGAACCGCAGCGTGATTGAAACCAAGCGCTCTGACATACAGCGTTTACATGCAGAAAATGAAGCGCTATTGGTTAAGATAAATGAGTATCGAAAAACGCTCGAAGATTTGCGAATCAACAAAGCCAAAATGAACTCAGAGGCGCAAGCGGCGGAACAGCACGTGCGGCTGTTGCGAAGGGAGATAACCGCTCAGCAAGCGGCCCTGCGTGAGCTTGAAAATGAATACTACACTGAGCAAAAGCGTTTGGATGAGGTAAAAGAGCAGCTGATAGAACTGGAAGGGGACATTGCCGTTATAGAACACAAGGGCAAACAGCTAACCGATGAGCTTGACCGGCTTGAAAAGGAAATCAACGCACGTAACAGAGAGCTATCCGGTAAGGAAGGAGACCTTGCGCAGCTCAATAGCGAACTTTCAAAGTACCATGCACTTATCGAAAAATACTATTTGGATACGGCAGCGCTCGAAGTAGAAATCAAAAATGTAAAAACAAACTTCCGCGATACGCATTCACGTGAACTCATGGAATTTGAAGAGCGTATGTACACCATCACCGCTTCTCAAGCCGATTTACGTGCAGCGATAACTGCGCTGCGGCAAGAGCTCAAGGAGCTCGGCAGCGTTAATTTAATGGCGCCTGAAGAATTTGAAGAAGTGAAAACGAGGTTTCATTTTTTATCGGGACAAATGCAGGATCTAGAAAAAGCGCAAGCGGATTTGCAGCGTATCACCGGCGAAATCAAAGCAGAAGCAACAGAGCTTTTCTTATCCACTTATAATAAAATAAAAAAGAATTTCCATAATATGTTCAGACGCTTATTCGGCGGAGGGCGCGCGGAAATCAAACTCGTTGATCCCAAGCAGGTATTGGAATCCGGTATTGACATCTTTGCACAGCCGCCGGGGAAAAAACTGGAAAATATCAGCTTGCTTTCCGGGGGTGAAAAATCCATGACGGCGGTGGCGCTCCTTTTTGCAACCTATATGGTAAAGCCTTCTCCGTTTTGTTTGCTCGATGAAATTGACGCCGCTTTGGATGAGCAAAATGTTACCCGCTTTGTCACCACGTTATGCGGCTTTGCAAACGTGAGTCAGTATATTGTGATTACCCATAATAAAAAAACAGTGCTCGGTGCACATACCATGCTGGGTATTACTATGGAAGAACCAGGGGTATCAAAGCTCATTGCGATCAAACTTGATGATGAAGGGGAGGCCTTAAAAGATAAACATGAAACGGTACCGCAAGAAGACTCATTTATTGAAGAAGATGTTGAACAGGAAGCGGATATTTATATCCCCCAAAGGCCCCCGAAAAGGGTGCATACATAAGGAGGCAGCATGATAAACGTAAAAGAGCTCTATTTCAAAATTAAAAATATAAACTTACAAGAGCTTGATATCGCCGAAACAATACGCGAGCATAAAATTGCGGTGCTTGCCGCTGCACTCGGCGTGCTCATGCTTTTACTGCTCATTGCAGTGCTGTTATTTATTCACGAAGTACGGTCAGCCCCTCATCAAACCAAAGATATTTCCCTTGACGCTTCCGTACTGCAGCTCCCTGATGAGCCGCTGGATCTGCCGCCGATTCACTATTCGCGTAAGCAAAAAAAAATATGGACGGATGCAGACGTACAGTATTGGTATACCATTCCTAACGAAGAACAAATGCAAAAACTGCATGCAATAAACGAAGAAAAAATGAAGAATTTATGGGAGACAGTACCATGAAAAAAACGATGAATAGAGCGTTACTCTTTTTTTTAGCAGTGAGTATCAGCCTGAGCGCTGAACCGCAAGAAGCTGCGGATGTGGTTGCAGTGCCGAATGAACCGGAAATAGAGCCAAAACCGGTTGTTTCGCGTACGGTTACGCTATCGGAAACGCAACGCTTAGAAATAAGTTATCCGGGGCATGGGTGGGTATACATTGGCGAACAAACCTCGCAGCAGGGCTTACGGTACGAGCAGCGTAAATTACAGGATAAGGCTTCTGTTTTTACCTTTGCTGCAGAGAAGAACGGGCAGTACGTACTGCATTTTTCGTATTTCGATGTATTTACCGATGATTTTATCACTGATGCCATTGCAGTAACGGTAAAACCGGACAACAGCGCTGCATACGGAACAGTAAGCCGGCAAAAGACCATAGTACGCGCTCCCGCATACAAAAAGGCGGGCACTGAGCAGGAAGCACAAGCGCAATTGGAAGCTCAGGCTTCTGCTGCAGCGGAGGCGGTTCCTTTAGCACAAGCGGAACAGCTTGAAAAACCGGCTTCGCAAGGGGATGCTCCTTCTGAAGCAGAATCAATGGCTCCTACCGGTAAAGAACCCTACACCGAGACAAATGCCGAAGCATTAACCTCGGAAGAGCTTTTAAAAAAAGCGCAAACAGCTATCGCCGGCGTCGATGCGGCCGAAGCCCTCCGCCATTTGGAAGTTATCCTTACGCAAGCCGATCGGGGGCCGAAGGATGAAGCGCTTTTTTTACAGGGGCAAGCCTATGAGCTCAACGGCAAGCTGCGGAATATCCGGCTCGCGCTCGAAGCATACCAACGCCTTACTTCGCTTTTCCCGCAAAGTTCCCGGTGGGTAGAAGCCGATAAGCGGATCCGCTATATTAAAGAATATTATATCAATATTCGGTAACCATACAAAGGGCAGTTTATGGAAAACAAACAGTTTGATATTACCGGTATGAGCTGTGCGGCCTGTTCTGCGCATATAGAGAAAGCGGTACGGCAGCTTGACGGGGTAGAAGCGGTACAGGTAAGCCTTTTAACCAATAAGATGGAGGTGCGCTACAATAGCGATACGGTGCCTGAACAAGCTATTATACAGGCCGTTACCAAAGGCGGCTACGGAGCAGCGCCGGTACAAGGGAAAACAGCCGGTACAAAAGGCGAAGCGCCGGCAGCTGACCGTGCAGCGGAAGATTCCAAGCAGATGTATGCGCATTTTATGCTCTCGCTGCTCTTTCTTATTCCGCTTCTTACCCTTTCTATGGGCCCCATGCTCGGCATTCCGCTGCCTTCTTTTTTTGCCGGTCATGAAAATGCGCTGAGCTTTGCGCTCACTCAGCTATTACTCACCGTGCCCGTCATTGTACTGAACTGGCATTTTTTTACAGGCGGTTTGAAAAGCCTTGTGCACGGCGCTCCTAACATGAATAGCCTCATCGCAGTCGGCTCAGGGGCTGGGCTTCTCTACAGTATTTTTGCGTTGTACCAAATAGGCTACGGGCTCGGGCACGGGGATATACCGCGCGTTACCGTGTATATGCACCGCTTATATTTTGAATCTTCTGCAATGATTGTAACGCTTATCGCGTTGGGTAAATTCCTCGAAGCGCGTGCCAAAAAAAAGACATCGCAGGCGATAACCAAGCTCATTCAGCTGCGCCCTAAAACAGCCCGTGTTATCCGCAACAACGAAGAGCGCACCGTGCCGGTGGAATCTATTGTGCAAGGAGACCGCATACTCATCCGGCCGGGAGAAACCATACCGGTAGACGGCACTATTGTTGAAGGCACTTCCTCGCTGGACGAAGCCGCCTTGACGGGAGAAAGCATACCGGTTGAAAAAAAAGCAGGGGACTATGTGATGAGCGCCTCGCACAACCTGTCAGGCTCTTTTATCTTTAAGGCCGAAAAAGTGGGGAGTGAAACCACCCTCGCACGCATTATCGCATTGGTTGAACAAGCAGCTTCTTCAAAGGCACCCGTTGCCAAGCTCGCCGATACCATAAGCGGCTACTTTGTGCCCATCGTTATGGCTATTTCATTGTGCACATTTATAGGCTGGCTTGTTGCCGGCGCCGCCTTTGATTTTGCCTTTTCAAGCGCTATTGCCGTTTTGGTTATTTCGTGTCCCTGTGCACTCGGCCTTGCAACGCCTACAGCCATCATGGTAGGCACCGGCCGCGGCGCTCAACTCGGTATTCTCATAAAGTCAGCCGAAAGTTTGGAAAAGGCGCATCATATCCGCACGGTATTACTCGATAAAACGGGCACTATTACCGAAGGCAAGCCGGTGCTGCAAATGCTTACCGTGTTTTCTCCGCTGTATACCGCCGATGAGCTACTGCGCATTGCCTACAGCTTGGAATTATTGTCGGAACATCCGCTCGCTCACGCTGTTATGCAAGCGGCAGAAGCCAAACGCTTGGCGCCGTTTAAGCTTGAAGGCTTTACGGCAGTACACGGCAAAGGTATTTACGGCACGGTTGCAGCACTGGAAGCGGAGGAGGGAGCCGCGGCACTTCCGAAGGCGCTCAAAGCGGGAGCGAGGCTTGCTGCCGGCAACCGTGCTCTTTGCACTGATCTAGCCGTACCGCTTTCGGATGCAATGCAGCAACAGCTTGAGCACTGTGCCCGCAATGCCTACACCCCGCTTTTTATCATTGTTGATGCGGAGTGCGTGGCGCTCATCGGCGTCTCTGATCCGGTAAAGCCGAGCAGCACCCATGCAATAGCGCAGTTGCATGCGCTCGGCATTCATACCGTGATGCTTACCGGCGATAACCGAAACACTGCTGAAGCCATTCAGAAGCAGGTAGGAGTCAAAGAGCTGGTCAGTGAACTATTGCCGCAGGACAAGCAAGCGCTCGTAGAACAGTACCGGCAGCAGGGGTGCTGCGCTTTTATCGGCGACGGTATTAACGATGCTCCTGCCCTCATGACTGCCGATGTAGGTATTGCCATCGGCGGAGGCACTGATATTGCCATAGAAAGCGCTGACATTGTACTGATGAATAGCGATCTTGAAACGGCGGTTGCCGCCATTTACTTGAGTAAAGCAGTGATGCGCACTATCAAGCAAAACCTGTTTTGGGCGCTCTTTTATAATTCACTTTGTATACCGCTTGCGGCAGGCGTGTTTTACAAACTTTTCGGCTTAACGTTAAGCCCCATGATTGCTGCTGCAGCGATGAGCTTCAGCTCTGTTTCAGTAGTCAGTAATGCATTACGGCTCAGCCGATTTCATGTTAGACGGACGGTGCAGAGCACCGCTAAGGAGAGAAGCAGAAAATAAAAATTATGTTTTTCAATTGTAA
>JBQNBR010000075.1:0-9614 GCA_052169815.1 Treponema sp. | reverse complement strand
AGAAGGCTGCTGAGGCCAAGAAGGCTGCTGAGGCCAAGAAGGCTGCTGAGGCCAAAAAGCCAGATTCGCGAATAACGCATGTAACGTGGGTTATTGAACAAGCGGATCCTTCTTTTGTGTTCAAAAAACACCCTGCCACTGCACAAACTGAAAAAATGTTTATCACATTCCGCGCGCCGTATAATGGCGAGCTATCAAAAAGCGATTTCCAGCACGCATCAATCGTTTCACCAAAAGACATTTGGCTGATTAATGCAGAAAATGCCGCAGACAGCCTACAAATTGATGAAAAAAACAAGCAATTAATCCTTAATCATCTCAGTGTAGGAACCGGCGAAGGAGCTGTACCGCTTGGCTCATGGAAAGTTTCTATCACATTAGCAGGTGAGAAACCATTCCGAAAAGAGATCCATATTGCAGGGCTTGATCAGCAAAAAGCCGCAAGCTCAGGTACTACCGAAGAAGCTATCAACTTTATTGTCCCGACGGTACATAATACTGATAACCAGCAAAAGGCACTGGCGATCCCAGCTATTCACTCAGTTTCCCGCACTGATAATGCTATTGAAATTCTCTTTTCAGTAAATGATGAACGGGTAAAAAATGGTTATTTCCTGTTTGACATACCGAACGAAGAATACTACCAAGATTCCGGCTCTCTTATTGACACGGCAGGGCGCCCCGTAAACGGCTGTCAGCGCTTTTCCACCGATGGGAAAACAGGACGATATGTGTTGTACAAGGATTCCAGCAATGAAGCATGGTTTAACAAAGCAGCAAGCTGCTATTTTGTAGTTTCCAATACGAACCGCATCGCCGCCTCAACTGATGAATATCACCGTAGTGTAAGCGCTGCTGCAAGTATTGAGTAATCAACAACCCCGATGCTAGAAGCGTCGGGGTATTACCCTCCGCACGAATAAACGATATATATGGACTTTTCATAGCACGTAAAGGCCCGTATGCCTTTAAGGTAAATATTCAACGTTAATGTGGTGCAGTGCATCGAATAACTTCCGTTTGAGGGTATAGTTTCCTTCTGTGAGCCGCGCAAGGTACGTACGAGCTTGTTTCCGACCGGAATTCGCCTGATACCTACACGTACATGTTGATGAAATATACCCTTGCTGTTCGGCATGCCGCACAATCATTGGAATGTCAGCCAAACAAAGTGGACGGATGATAGTGACCGGAAATTGTTTAAACGGCAGCACCGGCAGCATTGCAGCAAGCTCGCCTTTAAATAGCGCATTCATCAGCACTGTTTCCAGAATATCATCTAAATGATGCCCGAAAGCTATTTTATTAAATCCATTTTTTTGAGCAAATTGAATGAGCTCACCGCGCCGCTGAGACGAACACCACCAACAATTCATCTTTTTTCCCTGTTTTAAGCGCTGTACAACTGAAATCTTTTTTACCGTGAGCCCGATCTCCCATTCTTCAAATTGCTTTATAAGCGCAGGGGCAAATTCCGATCCGATATCCGTTGCAATATGCACTGCATGCACCTCAAAGCAAGGGTGTTTTCTTTTGAGCCTATTACTAAAATACTCCACCAATGCAGTAGAATCCTTACCACCTGAGGCAGCAAGCAGTATTTTATCGCCTTCTTCCAGCATAGCATATTGCGAAACAGCTTTATCAATCGTTCTAAATAATTTAGGATTTGCCATATTTTACCGCTTGTACGAATCCTTATACGATATACACTCTTTTTAATGCCAGCGTTTGTTTGCTTTCAATGGAAATATCTGCAATAATTCCACAAAAGAGCGTTTTACCCGCTTTTTGTACCTTAAACCGATGAGGCACTAAAGTAAGGTTCCTTTGAATGCTTACCTCAATTTCTCCACCAATAATCGAATCTATTCCACCGATCATTCCTGCATCACTGATATAGCCGGTACCTTTCGGCAAAATGCGTTCGTCAGCAGTTTGTACGTGCGTATGCGAACCAAATACACAAGACACCTTCCCGTCAAGATAGTAAGCAAGCGTTTCCTTTTCTTCTACCGATTCCGCATGAAAGTCAACTATAATGATACTGTCTGAAACAGGGAATAGCAAAGCATCGGCTGTTTGAAAAGGGCAATCGAGGGGCGCCATATTCTGCCGCCCTTGCAAATTCAGCACGGTGAAGCAGGCTGCATCAGTATGTACGGTTACTAAACCGCTACCCGGTGCAAAGGGATAGTTCGCAGGCCGTAATATACGTGTATGTTGATCGAAGGTATCACGTAAATTAAATCGTTCAAGGCTATGGTTCCCTCCGGTAATAACGTCCACGCCGGTTTTAAACAACAAATCAGCTTGTTCAGGTTCTATACCACTACCTTCTGCAGCATTTTCTCCATTCACTATGACAAAATCAATCGATTCTTTTTCTATTAGTTCAGGTAGCACTTTTACAGCACAGGCAACACCGAGTGAGCCGCATATATCGCCACCGAAAAAAACACGTATTTGATGCATAATTATGAGCGACAGTATACTATACACAATGATTTATGATAAGATAGCACGCAACATTACCTTACCGTATTCGGTGTGTACCAAGAAACTACGCATGAAACTCAGAAGTTTGTTGCAGGTGCTTAGAGATGCCTATTACGAATTATCAAACCATTGAATCATGTATTTCTCACTATGCAAAAGATGCGCGTAGCTGTTTTGTCTTCCCTTCAAGGATAACGAGCAAACTATGGCTGCACCGCGCGCTTTCACTCACCGGACTTGCAGCCCTGCCGGCAGAGATGTTTTTGGCATGGGACACGTTTAAAATGCAGTGCTGTGCCCCCCAACAAGTACACTGCACGCCTATATCACAAACTGTGCGTTTATTATTTTCTCACCATATTGCCGCATTAAATGCCAAAAGCCACCCGCCTTTTTTTCAGTCCCTTGTTCCACCTCAATATGCTCAAAACGGGCACATTTTTACCCGATGGATAGCCGATATCCTGCCACAACTGGATCATTTGGAAAAACACCTTACAACACACCAGGTAGCACCAGACAGTGAAATGGCTGATCTACTGCTGCTCAAACAAAAATACACTACTTTTTTACAAAAAATGCAGCTTTTTGAGCCATCATGGATAGGGACGAAGTTCACCCCTGCAGCTGAACGGTACATTATCTTCTATCCTGAGCTTATAGAAGATTTTTCTGAATATGCCGCACTATTTGACCAACAGCCTGAAATTACCATATTCCAAACACCTCCCTTCAATAAAGACGAAGCAGTTTTGACAGTCTTCGATACCATACACGCGGAAATACGATCAGCTCTTCTTTCTATTGAGCAGCTACTCGCGCAAGGAGTACCATCTCATACCATCGCCATCAGCGCTGCCGATATACAAAGCCTCATGCCCTACCTTAAACGAGAGTGCACGTTACGGCATATTCCCGCTGAATTCAGGCTCGGCTTTAAACTCGGTGCTCAGCAAGTAGGGATGCTGTTTAGTCAACTGAGCCGCTGCGTGACAGAGCACTATTCCTTTGCGAGTATGAAAGCCCTTCTATTAAATACGCATATTCCATGGAAACATATGCAAACCATTCAAGCTTTTATCCATTTTGGTATACAAAATAATTGCCTTGTCTCATGGAGGGACCAAGATAGCTATAAGAATGTATGGCTTGAAGCATTCCGCTACCCCATTGCAAAACCGAACGCCCCATTACGCACCGAAAAAGAAACGGCTGAGCGCTGGTTTCTTCCCTTTATGCACTATACGCAACAATTGGTCCACGCTAAAACGTTTGCCGAAATACAACAGTACTATTTTTTATTCTCGCAAGAATATATCGATAACACCAAACTTTCGGAAGAAGACAATGCCATTATTGCTCGCTGCATCGCTAGTCTGCAGGAGCTGATTAACCTTGAAACAGAACTGCACGAGTATATTCCCGAACAGCCCTACCATTTCTTTGCAGAACAGATAGCTCATGAAATCTATGTACCGCAAACAGCCGGTACTGCGATCAGTATTCTCCCCTTTAAAGTTGCAGCAGGAGCGCCCTTTGAACATCACTTTATTCTCAATTGCAATCAGCAGGACACAAGAGTGTTGTATCAAAAACTTCCCTTTTTACGGAAAGATAAAAAAGAGGCTCTTGGCGTACACGAAATCGATGCCAGCGCCGCATTCTTTTCAGCATACGCACAGTATGGGCACGTGCATTTCTCTTGTGCAAAGAAACTATTTTCAGGATATGCCATTGCAAACACGCTCTTTTCCAAGGTAATCGCGGGTTCACCTAATACCCCGCATGATTCTTTTTTGCAAGAGTACCGTTATTTTTGCGCTGAATCGGATTTTCCCCAAGAACTCTATCCAGTGCAAAAGCACGGTTTTGCCGTTTTTGATGCGTTAAAACCAAGGCGGGGTTTTTCTTTTGTAACGAGCTCTTTTGCGCATCAGCTGCCGGCGCTGACTGCTGCATTGCAGCTGCACTATACCAACGGTCTATTCCGCATCAGCCAAACAAGCTTGGTTAATTTTTCCTCGTGCGCTGTAAAATGGCTATTAAAATCAATACTTACCATCCAAGCAGCAGATACGGACGCAGAACTGTTTAACCCAAGCCACACTGGCCTTATCTGTCATGCAGTGTTGCAAAAGCTGTACCAAAAAATACATGCAACCGATACCGTTTTTATCAGTGCCCACAGAGACAGGTACCGAGCATGGGCACAGGAGCTGTTTGATACGCTTGTGTACTCAACCACCGATTTTCAAGGCCCGCTGGCAGTGCCTTTCATTCAATCGCTCAAAACCAGAGTGTTAAAAAGCGTAGAAGCGGTATTGTCATTTGACGAAGCCAAATTAGACGGTTACGAACCGCTCAGTATGGAGGAAGAATTCGCCTATGCAAGTGATAATATATGCTACCATGGCAAAATAGACCGCATATCATACCGTGCAGCTGATGACCGTGCCGTCATACTTGATTATAAAACCGGTGCGGTTCCAAGCGCTTCAGCCTATACCCCGCCTGTCTTAACCGATTTTCAAATTCCTATGTATATCTTTTTAGCGGAAAATACCCGTATCCAAAAGCCGATTGAGCATGCTTTTTTCCTCAACGTATCGGAGGGAAAGCCAACTTATATTGTAAATGACAAAAACAGCATCAACCAGGGAGCTGCCCGCTCAAAAACAAGAGAGGAATTTGAAAGCACCATGCAGGCCTTTTATCAGGCTGCCTCAGATTTTGCCCAAAAAGTTAATGCTGAAATGCTGGAGAAACCCAAAACAGTGCAGCGACAGGATTGTGAACAATGCGCCTTTAAGATGATTTGCCGTACTACCTTTCTTGTGAGTAAACCGTAAGGGAACACCACTTTACTGGTAGCATGAAGCTATTATGGTGCACACGTCCGGTATAAATCAATATGCCTCATAATGAGCAGCCGGATAAATACAGCCCGCGCAGGCGATATCCGCAGTGGCTTGCTGCACTTGCACTAGTTTAAAGCGCACACCCTGTACTGGTCTCAACTTTTGGATAATACCATCGGGACAATGGACTGAAACCGGCACCCGTGTTGCAACCGCTTCCCCGCTTTGCTCAGGTAGCAATGCACAAACACGCGTTAAAAACGCTATCCGCTCCTCTAGCTCAAAAATAAAACGGGAATAAAAAGCAAGCACCCCTACATCGTTGCCGGAAAGCTCACTCTGTTCCAGCTGCAGCAGCAAGGCATGCAGCTTTCCAAAAGCTATCCGTGCCTGTTCATAGCGGACGGAGGAGTACGGCCTCCCATACACGTGCTGCAGCACCGCTTTAAGGCCGCCTGCATGTTCATACACATGCACCGGTTTTTGCGTACACTGCCTAAAAGCAGCAGCAGCGGCAGGACAGCAGCCGTCAAGCACGTACATTTTGGAAGAGTACAACAGCGGGCATTTTTGCGTTGTCAAATACACCATCGTGCTTTTGAGTACATCGCAGGCAGGATAATCACCGTACTGAAAAATAAAAGCATCAACTCCGATGATCGGCACCGGTACTAATGCACAAGCGTAGATCACCGCTTCGTCAATAATCGGCGAATGAGCTTCCGTATAGGCTGAACCGAACACTCCCACGATGTTATCATCAGCCTGCATCCTCAGCGCAGCATCAACGTAAGCTTCTCTACGCAAATCAGGCGCATAATCCAGTATTTCCCGTAATGAAGCATGGTTAAAATCCAACTGCATGAATAACCATCCGCCGTTATGCCGATACAGCGGCACCAACCGCCCCGATAAATCGAGCGTCTTCATACGTTTTAATGTCTATTTCTAAAAAAGCACCCAAGACACCCAGCGCATAGGGACTGCTGCAAAATCCACCCGTAAAAAAATACCAATCAGCCGAAAGCTTGCGTTTTACCAGCAGCGCCACTTTGGAACAAATCAAGAGGGCACTACTTGCCGCGATATCCTCCCGCGCCGTTGAGCCGATATCGATACCTACATAATACATGCCAATTCCTATGATAAATAGAAAAATATATTGATAAATTGATTATAACAAAGAAGAAGCGCTCATGCAAGTGCAGCACCTCTTCATAAACTGAATAACTTCGCCGCAGAGCACCGAGGCATTCAACCCTCAGTACAAATCAATAATTTATTATTACATTGACTTAATGCATCGTTTCGCATAGAATAGCGCGTATTTTATATGCACTATAGTACTCTGTGCATTTTTAGAAGATGGATAATATGACAAAAAAAACTCGAAATTGTTTAACCTCTTTTCTCATCCTGCTTTTCTCTGTGCAACTGCTTTTTGCAAACGGAGGGCAAGAAGCGGGCTCTATCGTATCTTTGTCAGGTGAGAATCTTGAAAAGATTATGAACGACAAAAATGAACGGGATAAGTACCACATTATCGATGTGCGAGAAGCAAATGAGTATAGCGAAGGGCACGTCAAATATGCAATAAATATCAGTGTACGCGAAATAGAAAATAGGACGAAAGAAATCAGCGATTGGAAAGATAAAAACGTGGTGGTTCTATGCAGAAGCGGCAAAAGAAGCCGTCAAGCTGCTGAAATTCTAAAAAAGCAAGGATTCAGCCACTTATTCAATGCAGACGGCGTAGCAAGTTATCGTTACACGACCTTAACTACTATCCCGAATATCCGCGGACAGCAATTACAGACGCTTGCAGATGCAGGTGGTCATTCAATCGTTGATTTCCGGGAAAATCAAGACTTTCATGCTTCACATATCAAAGACGCAGTGCATGCTACCGTTGGGGTGCTCTCCGAAGCTACTACCATGCTACCAAAAGATAAGCCTGTACTAGTGTACTCCTATTCAGGAACCCATTCTTTTAGCGGCGCTGAACAGCTAGCAGCCGCCGGTTATACGGTGATCAATAGTATTGACGGAACAAAAGACTATCCACAATTCAAACTGGTACCATAACAGCGCCAATCAGCATTCGAGCATACATACCATGCATTTTTCAGCCGTAGTGCATACATGCACTGATAATTTTTGCTATCCGCTGAATGACCGAGAACTGGTAATTAACATCAAAACAGGGCCTGATGTAGTGCGCTGTTTCGTTATTTTTGGGGACCCCTTCGACGGCTATGTGGCAAAAAACGGCTGGAAATGGGCAAGCGACCGGAGGGAACTCACTGAAAAGAAGGCTCTTGCCCATCATCTATGGTACAGTGTAACTGTGCCGCTTGATTTTGGCCGGTGTAAATACTACTTTGAACTACAGACCATCGATAGTACGGCACAGCACAACGAAGACTGCCACGCCGTATGGTACTATTGTGAAGATGGATTTTACACCGCCCAGCAACTAGAACAGCTCGGCGGCAGCATTTCGTGCTTTACCTTTCCTTGCATAAACCCAGCTGATTTATTTACCTTGCCTGATTGGGTGAGTTCAACCATTTGGTACCAAATCTTTCCCGACCGCTTTTGCCCATCAGAAGATACAACATGGCCAACAGCAGATCACACCGTCAGTAATGATGAGCACTACGGCGGCACGCTACAGGGTATTATCAGCAAACTTGATTATCTAGCCGATTTAGGCATTACCGGCCTGTACCTTAATCCTGTTAATAGTTCACCGAGCGTGCATAAATACGACACCAGCGATTACCACACCATTGATCCGGCGTTCGGCACCACAGAAGACCTGAAATGCCTAGTGCAGCAAGCGCACCACCGCGGGATGAAAGTGATACTTGACGGCGTTTTTAATCACTGCGGATGGGAATTTGCCCCTTGGCAGGATGTCCTCCAGAAAGGCGAGCAATCGCTGTATTGGCGCTGGTTTACCGTAAACAGCTGGCCTATCGGTGTAAGAGAAGAAACAACCGCACACGGAACCGTACGCTGCCATCCTTCCGGCAACAACAGTAAAAAGGGGGTATTCAAAACCTTTGCTTATATCGACAGTATGCCGAAACTCAATACCAACAACCCTGAGGTCATTGACTATTTGTTAAACCTTTGTGAAACATGGGTGCGAATCTATGATATAGACGGTTTACGCTTGGATGTGGCAAATGAACTTTCGCATACGTTTTGCCGTAAACTACACGAGCATATGCGCTGTATTAACCGAGATTTTTACCTACTGGGAGAAATCTGGCACAATGCCATGCCATGGTTGCGCGGCAATGAGCTTGACTCTGTTATGAACTATCCGCTTACCAAAGTACTATGGAGTTTTTTTCAAGATACCACGCTTACCGCACAAGCATTTGAGTATGGGTTGCATGCGGTCACCACTATGTACCCCGCCCCTGTTACAAAAGGCCTTTTCAATCTGCTTGAATCCCATGATACCATGCGTATCGCTAGCCGCAATGCAGGAAATACCGATGCCGTATGGCAACAATACGCACTCCTATTTGCACTACCGGGCACTCCCTGTATTTACTATGGCGGAGAAGTTCTTCTTGCCGGAGGAGAAGACCCTGATAACCGGCGATGCATGCCGTGGCACGCCATTGAAGCAAACCATTATACTGCCCAACTCAGCATGATGCACAAACTCATTACGCTCCGGCATACTCATCCAGCCATGTCCGCAGCGCACTATCAATTTGTATATGGCTTACACAATCCAAAAAACAGCAGAATTATCCACCTTCGTAAACAGGCAATGGCTACCTACCAAAGTATCAACCTTATACTCAACTGCACTACCGATCCGATTTCGATACAGGAGCTCATTGGCAATACAACGCACATATATCTTTCAAACTGCTATAACGATGGCTTTTTGGAACCCAATGGATTGATTTTTTTTGAAACACCTTCATTCGACAAGGATAGTACCTATAGCACATAAAACAATACGGTTATTCGTACTGAAGATTCAATGGCAGAACGGCGGCTATACTCGCCAGCGTTCAGGCTATGCTTCTTGTTTTTTCCAGTGTATAGCGCCTATTCTTAAAAGGTGGAATTCACGGATAACCAAGATGAATACGGGAATAGCACTGCACATTTCGATAAGAAAGGTGCCATAATACACGCCTGCCACACCGATAAAGGCAGGCAGAATGAGCATAACCGGAATATACAACACAATCTGCTGCAAACTGCCTAATATAGAACTGA
>JBQNBR010000074.1:0-9662 GCA_052169815.1 Treponema sp. | reverse complement strand
TTCGTATAGTTCTACCAAGGCTCCGCTTACGCCTGAGGGAAAGGCGCTGCCTGGTACCGGTCCAGAAGAAGGGCAGAAGGATGATAGCTCGAAAGAGAAGGACCCTCCCCCTGCAGAAGAAAAAGAGGTAACGGTAACGGTTAAAACTATAACCGTCGCTGCTGATGAAGGGCTATATGACCAGGTAGCTGGTTATGACAAACCACATAAAATCAAGGTGGCTAAAGATCTTGTTAATGAAGAACTTGCGGCGGAACTTTTGAAGGAACTGCTCAAAGTGTTGAAGGATGATGCTACTATTGCTAAAGACTGCATGTTGTACAAAGAAGAGGCAGGTAAAACTCCGCTGACAAAAAAGAATACCGATGAACTAAAAGATGGCGGTACCGTTTACTTCGGCAAGCGGAATGACAAAGAGGCAAAGGACGTGAAGCTGACGATTAGTTCAGTAGAGGGAACTCCTTCAGTTGGTGGAAAGAGTTTTAAAGCAGTAACGACTAATGACTTAAAAGGAACAGCGCAAGATCACCACCTGGGTCTGCTTGTAGGCCGTACGGTAAGTGAAGATAAGGTTGCTGCTGAAATCAAAGCGTTAATTGTGGCAAACATTGCTCCGGATGCCAATATAGGTGAGGGAAAAAACAAGTTTAGATTCTTTAATAAAAATAATCCTTCTGCTAATAGCGATATAGTTGCGCTTGATGCGCTCACCGTGGCGGGGTCTATCAACAACCAATTTTTTGTCGGTATACAGACGGTAGACTAATAGTTAAAAAACAGTACAAACGGGAATACCCTACGGTGTCTACTGGTAAAAGTAGGTGCTTGTAAGGCACCCTGTGCGTAACAGTAAGCTACAGGGCAAGCTTTAAAAATCCAGTAAGGATTTTTAAAAGCTGCCCTGTAGCTAATGCTATTGAACCTCTTTATCTTCGGCCTGGTCTTTAACGGTTGTTAGGGGCCAGGCCGTCTTTTACCCCTTTATGAACTTGCCTTGCTATTTTCCCCAGGTCTGTAGCCGTGAGAAAATAGTGTAGCTCTAAAAAGGAGCGTCTTAAATAGAAGATTACCTATATTCCTCTTGGTTTGTCAAGCAGTACAACAAAACTTTTTACGTTTTCTTGCTGTTTATGGTTATTCCGATTGTAGTAAATTGTAGTAATAATGAGACTGATTTACGCCAGTTGCTTTAGCTATCTTATGCATGCTCAGATCCAATTCTTGTTTGTTACATGACGCCATCGCCTTGCTTTGCAGTTTTTTTTTATTTTGCAAGGCGATTTCCTGTTCTACCAGTTTTGCATATGTTTGCCAATACTCTGCCGCTGCTTTATAGTATTCAATATCTTTTTCTTCGTTAACCGATGTGTGCTTTTTCACTTCATGCAAGTTTGGATTTAACACCCATGCCCTCACTGTATCGCGCGATAGATTATATTTACGAGCAAGTCGTTTATAACCGCACTTCCCTCTCTCGTATTCACTTACCACTTGCAGCTTCTTGTCAATCCCATTTTTCACTCTCAGGTTCCTATTTTTCGGAGTCAGTTCACCATTAATTATAACGTATAACGGAAAAATCTGCAAGAAAAAAGGAAAATTCTGTAAGAAAAAGTGTTTTAAAAACATCGCCCAGTAAGGCAGTAATATTGGTACTATGTGTGCCGATACTGTATAATAAAAAAGGATGTTGGGCTAACGGCATAAAAAGGAGGTTCTATGAAGAAATATCTTCTCTGTTTTGTTTTATTGCTTACAGCAGTACATATAGGGGCTTTCACGGTTATTATCGATCCAGGGCACGGCGGCAAGGATCCCGGCGTACACGGGACTGGTATGCAGGATGGGAAAAAAGTTTCAGTGAGCGAAAAAGATATCGCTTTACACCTTGCGCAAAAAACCGCTGAGGTTTTAAAGAGCCGATACCCTCATGTGCAGGTGGTGTTAACCCGCACCGGTGATTCGTTTGTATCGCTTAATGAACGGAACGCAAAAATACAAGCTGCAGCGGATGGATGCAAAGCTCTTTCCGTTTCTATTCATAACAACGCCTCTCCGCTCAATAATGGCGCGCGCGGATTTGAAATATGGACAAAGCAAGATATAGTGCCCTTTGCTCGCGCTCTTTCAGCACGGCTTGCTGCCGGTATCGGCGGTGCCATGCCGAATCGTGGAATCCGTGATGTCGCTGCATTGCCAGTAACGCCGGCTTTAATGCCTGACATACTCCTCAATATCGGCTTTCTCAGCAATGCGGAGGACACTGCCTTACTCATACGTGAAGATTTTTGCGATCACATCTCACAGTCTCTTGCAGACGGTATTGCGCTCTCTTTTGAAAATAAAACCATAGCAGTACTCAGAAACGGTATGGATGCTATTAAGCCTGTTCCGGAACTTCCGCTTTGGAACAGGTTACCTTGAAATGCGATGTTCGACCTGTTTGACAACTTACGTTTCAGAACAGGTCTATTGTTCACTGCTTGATGAGCGGACACAAAGGACAGGGCAGCTGCAAAAAACCCAGGTATAGTTTTTAGACATGCCCAACATAGCCTACTGCACTGCCGGTGCGGTAGGTTAAATATGTTTAAGCCATTCGCGGTACTGCTCTACTTCAAGTATTTCCTTTGCATGGGCAACTCGCTCATCGGTAGGAGGTTCTATGCTGGGAAGCGGGTATTCGATCCCTAATTCTTTATACTTTATTACGCCAAGCGTGTGATAAGGCAAAATATCAACACGCTCAACGTTTTTAAGGGTTTTTATATAATCTCGCATACGGAAAAGATAGCTATCAATATCTGTAATGCTGGGTATTAAAACATGCCGAATCCATATAGGCTTATGGATATCTGAAAGATATGCAAGCATTTCTCGTATATTCGTGCCGCTTTTACCGGTGAGTTTGATGTGTTCTACTTCGTCAATATGTTTTATATCAACTAAAAGAAGATCGGTATACTGCATTAAACGCTTAAATGTTTCGAACCACTGCCCGTTTTTGCGGAACGGGCCTCCTGAAGTGTCAATACACGTGTTGATGCCGTGTTCCTTTGCCTTTTCAAATAGCTCAACAAGAAAATCAAGCTGTACAAGCGGTTCCCCACCTGAAACAGTAATACCGCCGGTATCCTTCCAATACGGTTTATAGCGTAATGCTTTTTGGATAAGCTCATCGGTTTCCATTTTTTTCCCACCGTTCATATCCCATGTGTCGGGATTATGGCAGAATTTGCACCGCAAGGGGCAACCGGCAAGGAAAATAACAAAGCGGATGCCGGGACCGTCTACTGAGCCGAAATTTTCTATCGAATGTACATAGCCTTCCATGTCTACTGCTGTTTTTTGTTATACATTAAGATAAAAAGAGCGCTGTTTCATATGGAAACAGCGCTGCATTTTCCCTGTTAAAAATACGTGTTACTTAATTGCATAAGCATTTATGACAGGTACGTGCAATAACATCATCCTGCTGCTCTTTCGTTAAACTGATAAACTTAACCGCATACCCTGAAACGCGGATGGTAAAGTTAGCGTACTCAGGTTTCTCAGGATGGGCTTGACAATCCAAAAGTTTTTCAACCCCGAATGCATTGACATTCAAATGGTGTGCCCCCTGTACAAAATAGCCGTCCATAACGTCTACCAGCTTTTCGGTCCTTTCGGTATCGTCATGTCCTAAAGCACTCGGGTCAATGGTTTGGGTATTGCTGATACCGTCTAATGCATAGTCATACGGTAATTTTGCTGTTGAGTTCAAAGAGGCAAGCAAGCCTGACTGTTCAGCACCATAAGAGGGGTTTGCACCCGGCGCAAGCGGTGTTTGCGCTTCTCTGCCATCCGGTGTTTTTCCGGTAGCTTTTCCGTACACAACGTTAGACGTAATAGTAAGAATAGACGTGGTGTGTTCTGCATGTCGGTATGTATCGTAGTGCCGAATACGCCGCATAAAGTCTTTGAGCAGCCACACGCCAATCTCATCGGCTCTATCGTCATCATTGCCGTATTTTGGGAAGTCTCCTTCAACCTTAAAGTCTACTGCAAGCCCTGTTTCTTTATCGCGGACAACACTCACCTTTGCATACTTGATAGCAGAAAGAGAATCGACGACGTGCGAGAAGCCCGCAATACCGGTAGCAAAGGTTCTGCGCGCATGCGTATCAATTAAGGCAAGCTCTGCAGCCTCATAGTAGTACTTATCATGCATGTAGTGAATAAGATTGAGCGCATTCACGTAAATATTAGCGAGCCATTCAAGATACCAGTCAAAGCGTTCCATAACCTCATCGTAATCGAGCACGTCTGCGGTAATAGGCGCATACTTAGGACCAACTTGCACCCCTTTTATCAGCACCTCGTCTTTTCCACCGTTGATAGCATACAAAAGTGCCTTTGCAAGGTTAGCCCGCGCGCCGAAGAACTGCAATTCCTTTCCAATCTGAGTAGCGGAAACACAACAGCAAATACCATAATCGTCACCCCACACAGGCCGCATAACATCATCGTTTTCATACTGAATAGACGAAGTAATAACGGAAATATAGGATGCATATTTTCTGAATCCGAGCGGCAAATTCTTTGTGTACAATACAGTCAGATTAGGCTCCGGAGACGGCCCCATGTTTTCGAGTGTGCGCAGGAAGCGGAAATCCGTTTTTGTAACAAGCGTACGGCCGTCAAGCCCCATACCTGCCATAACCGCAGTTGCCCACACGGGGTCACCTGAGAACAGCTGGTTATACACTTCAATACGGGCAAATTTTACCATGCGGAACTTCATAATTAAGTGATCAATCAATTCCTGTGCCGCTTGTTCATCCAAAATACCTTTCTGCAAATCCCGTTCGATATAGATGTCGAAAAAAGCAGTAAGTCTGCCGACACTCATTGCAGCGCCGTTTTGCGTTTTTATAGCCGCCAAATAGCCGAAATAGGTCCACTGCACCGCTTCGTGTGCGTTTTTCGCAGGCCCTGAAATATCATAACCGTAAGAAGCCGCGAGCTCTTTCATCTTTTTGAGCGCTCTAATCTGTTCGGCAACTTCTTCCCGTAGCTGCATAATATCATCTGTCATCTGTCCGCAGCCGATATTATCGAAATCGAATGTTTTCCTTTCAATAAGATAATCAATACCGTACAGCGCTATCCTTCTATAATCTCCAATGATGCGTCCGCGTCCGTAGGTATCGGGAAGCCCTGTTATAATATGAGCTTTACGGGCAAGTTTCATTTCTGACGTATATGCGTCAAAGACCGCTTGATTGTGCGTTTTATGATAGTCGGTAAAAATCTTATGCAGCTCTGGATTAACCTTGTAGCCGTATTGCTCGCATGCCTGCTCCGCCATCTTTATGCCGCCATAGGGCATAAATGCTCTTTTTAAAGGCTTATCGGTTTGGAGTCCGACAATTTTTTCAAGCTCCTTACCACCTTCCATTATGTAGCCTGGCTTATGAGACGTGATACTTGAAACAATATCAGTGTCCATATCAAGAACACCGCCCTTGTCGTGCTCTTGTTTCTGTAGCTCTTGCAAACGCGTCCACAGTTTATTGGTAGCTTCCGTAGGTCCTGCTAAGAACTTACTGTCGCCGGTATATGGTTTGTAATTCGACTGGATAAAGTCTCTGACGTTTACTTCATCACGCCATGCTTTACCTTCGAAACCTTCCCATTCGATTCTAGAAGTCATACGCTCCTCCTTTAATAAAATGTAGCGTAAATAATATAAGTATGTGAGCAAAAAGAAATAATACATTTTAAGGGCGTTTGCCATCAGCCATTAAAATGTATAAAAAAAGCTCCATTTACCAACAAGATGATTGTACAATATAAATAAGGATTTGTAAAGTACTAAACTGAGAATTACACGGAATTCATCATCCGTCATATTGGGAAGTTTGTCTTTAAGCTGTAAACTTTTATACAGTAATCCGCTTGTGTTAAAAAATTTTTTAAGCGGTAGTTCGCTTTGCAGGTGCTATTTTTTTTGCTTTCATGCATGTCGTACATTTTGGATAATGGATAAAAATCATAGGTATGCTCTCCCATATCAAAAGGCATATTTAGTGTATTATATATCTTTTACTTTTTCATTGGATACGGAAAAATGGTACAGACTTCTTCTCATTGCCGTTATCTCTCCGACGTTGAACGAGAATTCTGTACAAGGCAATAATCTTCCTTAGCTTATAATGCGGAATCCCTGGAGACTACACGGTAATTTCGATTTGATTATCTTCGATTGCGACAATACAGCTTTCATAATAGCCATCTCCGGTAGTTCTTGGCCCGCTCACAACTTCATATCCTGCCTTTTTCAGCCTTTCAGTTAGTGCATCAACGGCTTCTTTGCTGCCGACAGAAAAGGCAATATGGATATATCCTGTACGTGCAAGTGGTTTTTCGCAATCAGATACAGCAGGCTTTTTCATTATTTCAAGCCGTGCCCCGTCATCAAAGTTTATAAAATATGAGCGGAAATCCGTTATTTTATTGTGGTATCTAGCATTGGCATGGCCGTTAAAATATTCAACAAAAAAGTCTTTTACTTTTTCCAAATCATTTACATACAGGGCAATATGTTCGATGTTCACTTTTTTCTCCATTTTGAGTAACTGATCTTATGTAACATACAATGATAACTGCGGCATATTTACACCTCTTGTATAAAAGTGTAACTTCGGCAGTTGCATGGGGCTGTCTCGTTAATCGATGGGTTTGCTTACGCAAATCTCACGTATTGACGTATGCGCGTTTCGCTCACTTTCCAAAGTTCACACTTTGTTCAGTTGCTGCATTTTAAGGAATGTAAAACATTTTATTACAAAAAAATCAAGTATATTATAGAGTAACAGGATTGTTCCGCGCAAGGAGCGATACGTCGGGATTGTTGATTAACCGCAAAGCGCGCAGAGACCACAAAGGGTTTTGTAAAAGAGGGGGTAGCGGAGGAGCGCCTGCTTGAACACAGAAACAGCAAAAGCCGGTTTTTGAGCGTGAGGGAAAAACACCGGCTCAAGATAGCGGCTGCCGAAGTTTTCGGCAGGTTCAAGCAGGAAGCCGAAGCGTAGGGGGAGACTTCCCCCATCATATCGCTTGACGATCGGCCTCGCCGATAAGTTCTCTAAAATAAGCGGAGGACTGCATCAGATGCGGAAAAGAGCCTTCTGCTTCCACCTTGCCGTCTTTGAGGACGATTATTCTATCGGCGGCTTTTATGGTAGACAACCGGTGTGCAATTACTAAGGTAATGCGCCCCTTTTTCAGCTGCGTTACCGCCTCGTTAATTTTGCGTTCGTTGCCGGAGTCCAGATGAGCGGAGGCTTCGTCCAAAACCAAAACCGGCGAATTTTTAAGAAAGGCTTGCGCGATTGCCAGCCGCGCTTTTTCACCGCCGGAAAGTTTGAGCGCCCGCTCGCCGATAACGGTACCGTACCCGTCGGGAAGCTGTTCGATGAACGATGCTGCTTGCGCCTGCGTTGCCGCTGCCTGTATTTCCTCGAAGCGTGCATCCTGTTTAGCGAGCCGGAGGTTTTCTTCTATCGTTGTGTTAAACAAATACACATCTTGCGGAATGACCGTGATAATATCGCGCAAAGCTTTTAGCCGCAGTTCCCGAATATCGATGCCGTTGATGGTGATTGCCCCTGCATCAGGCTCTCTCAGCCGCTGCAACAGGCGGGCTGTTGTGGTTTTTCCGGAACCCGAACGGCCGGCAAGCGCAACGGTTTCGCCCGTTTTAACCGTAAACGAAAGGCCGTCCAATATCTTAGGATTGCGCTTTTCCGAATCGCGCTGCGGATAGGTAAAGGCGACGTTCTCGAAGGTAATACGCATTTCGGCTCCGGTTGATTTTTCTGCTCCGTTTACGTTCTCTGCTTTGTCCGCTTTCCCTGCGGCGATGACGTCTTCGATCGTTTTTACCCCCGTATCGTATACTTCCGGTTCGATAAGGAGGAGGTTAAACAGTCTTTTAGCTGCTGCACATATAAGACCGTACTGGGTACTCATGCTGAGGGCATCGGCGATGGGGGCTAAAAAGGCGGAAGAAAGGGTCAAAACGGGTAAAAACCACAGCGGGGATAAACGTCCCTGTTTTACTAGCAGAGCGGACACAACGGTAACGGCAAAAGAAGCCGCTAACATTAAAAACGATAATAGCTGGCTTTGAGCGATCCTTCGCTTAGAATCTTCAAAAACGGCGGTATTAAACTTTTGTATCGATGTGCCCATCTTTTGAAAATAGCGGCTTTGATATCTAAACGAGATAATATCTTTGAGCCCTTGAATGCAATCGACGGATTCCGCATTCACATCTCCGGCCGCTTTCATATAATCAAAACCGTGCGCATCAGCTTTTTGTTTTTTGAATTTTGGAAATAAGAGGAGCGCGATAAGAAACGGTAACAGGGTAACCGGAAGATATGGCGAAAGGTTCCCCATAAATATAAGCGTCGCAAGCGGAATAAGGAGCGCCACAAAAACCTGCGCGATGGTATGGGCATAAAACCATTCAAGAATTTCCACATCATCCAAAACAATCGAAATTAAGTCTCCGCTCCGTTCGTTTTCAAGCCCTGCCGGAGCCAGCTCATCTATTTTGTTATAGGCGATTATTCTTAATTTGGCTAAAATCCTGTAGGCCATATCGTGACCGACAAGAATATCCAAATAAGCGAAAACGGCTTGCAGCACAATAAAGACGCAAATAAAAGCGAACAGCGGCTTCGTTTTTTCCGTATTGCCTAAGACGATTGCACTGATCATGTACGAGGTTAAGAGGGTGAGCGCGATCGGAATGAGCTTAAACACTGCGTTACAGACGATCGAAATACCTAAATACCGGTGAAACCCTTTGATGTATTTTGTAAGCGCAAAAAGATAAAAAAGCCTTGATTTTTCTTTCATCACGCTTCCTCTCTTTCATGCGGCTGAACACTTTGACTCCCCATGAGGGCGCGGTAGGATTCGGAATGCAAAGACAACTGTTCGTGCGTTCCGGCGGCCTCTATTTTCCCCTTGCGTATGATGCAAATTTGTTCGGCTTTTCGGATTGTTGCAAGACGGTGGGCGATAACCAATACGGTTTTTCCTTTGCACAATTCGGAAAAACTTTTTTGAATTTCAATCTCATTGTGCCGGTCGAGCGAAGAGGTCGCTTCGTCAAAAATCAGAATGGGCGAGTTCCGTAAAAATGCCCGTGCGATAGCAATGCGTTGTTTCTCTCCGCCTGAAAATTTCGTTCCGTGTTCACCGATGTTCGTATCGTAACCGTCGGGCAGGCTCGTAATAAAATTATGTATCCGTGCCTTTGTTGCCGCTTCAATGACCTCTTCTTTTGCAGCGTCAGGTTTGCCGATAAGAATGTTTTCGTAAACGGTTCCGAAGAACATGTGGCTGTCCTGCCAAACAGCCGAAATGAGGTCTTGTATTTCGTCCACCGTTTTTTCGGACAGTATTTTGCCGCCTATGCTGATTGTTCCGCTTTTAAGCGGATAAAAGCCTGCAAGAAGGTGTGCAATGGTGGACTTTCCGCTGCCGGAAGCTCCGACCAGCGCCGTCGTAGTTCCGTGCGGGATCGTAAACGAAATATCATCGATTACGGTATCTTCGGTATAGCCAAACACGGCATGTTTAAAGACGATATCGCCGGTATA
>JBQNBR010000073.1:0-9687 GCA_052169815.1 Treponema sp. | reverse complement strand
AGATTGCTTGCCTCTTAGTACGCCGGATACCATCTCTCTTCATATCCCATTCTGTATTATTTTAATCCTAGTTTTGTAATTTATCTTGTTGCACTAGCGTTTTTTTTTAGAATGTTTTATACTAAGTTTTATAGGAGGCTTTATGGACAAGTCAAAAATAGAACGGATGAAAACAGGTAAAGGCTTTATTGCGGCTCTTGATCAAAGCGGTGGAAGCACCCCTAAAGCATTAGCAGAGTATGGGATAGGAAAAGAAGCATATTCAAATGAAAGTGAAATGTTTGATATGGTGCATGAAATGCGTACCCGTATTATTACGAGTAAAGCATTTTCAAAAGAAAAAGTGCTTGGAGCTATCTTATTTGAGCAAACAATGGATCGGACTATTGAAGGACTGCCGACAGCCGACTATTTATGGGATAAACGGGGTGTTTTACCTTTTTTAAAGGTTGATAAGGGGCTCGCTGATTTGGCTGATGGGGTACAATTAATGAAACCAATTGATGGCTTGGATGAACTATTAAAACGCGCAGTGGAAAAGCATATTTTTGGTACAAAAATGCGCTCTGTTATAAAAGAGGCAAATTCAGCTGGAATTAAAAAAGTCATTGATCAACAGTTTGAGGTTGGCTTAAAGATTGCTAGTTATGGGTTAGTACCGATTATTGAGCCAGAGGTAGATATCAATAGTCCTGAAAAATCAAAATGTGAAGTCTTACTGAAACAAGAAATACATGATCATATTCAAAAACTGCCTAAGGATACGCTTATTATGTTGAAGCTTACTATTCCAACGGAAGCGGATTTATACAAGGAATTTGTAGATCATCCGCAAGTAATTCGTGTGGTAGCCCTTTCAGGCGGGTATAACCGTGAAAAAGCAAATACATTGCTTGCGCAGAACCATGGCATGATTGCAAGTTTCTCTCGCGCGCTTGCGCAAGACTTGCGTGCACAGCAATCACAGGCTGAATTTGATGTAGCCTTGGGATTGGCCATTGACGGAATTTATAATGCTTCTATAACATAGTATTGGAGACTTTTTGTAAATAGCAGCGTTCAGCCAGGCTAGCAGATTGGCTTTTAGCAAACCGCTAGCCTGTCAAGAGAGCGATGATGCGCATGTTTCCTACCGGCATACGTGTACCCCTTTTCAAAAGGGGATAGAAGGAAGGGGGACATCTGTGGTATCAGCTATGATGTTGAGAACTTTTTTCTCATCTGTGCAAACATTTTAGCAATTTCCGCTTCATCTGTTTCTTTTTCCGGCTCATGGTATTGCACTAACTCTGCAGGGATTTCTTCTAGGAAGGGGGATGGAGAGCATTCAAACAAACCAGCGTGCTTGCGTCTTGTTCTGCAGCTGGTGATAAAAAGTTTGTCACGGGCACGGGTGATCGCGACGTAGAATAGCCTCCGCTCTTCTTCGAGGCCGCTTGAAGATATAGCTTCGGTAGTTTCTTCGCTTGCTTCCATACTGCGGGCATGGGGGATAATACCGTCTTCGGCACCTGCAATAAAAACTACTGGGAATTCCAAGCCTTTTGCTGCATGGATGGTCATGATGTGTACCTCGCCTTTATCTTCTTCTGTTTGATCGTCTCGGCTGAGTAAGGTGATTCGATTAAGATAGGTGTAGAGCGAAGGGTCGAAGTTGTCTGGGTTGGTTTCCCATGTATCGATCGATTGTAAAAAATGCTCAATGTTCATAAATTTGAAACGAGCCGCTTTTTCATTCTTTTGAAACTCTTGTGTCAGATAATCCAGGTACTGGATGCGCTCTACAAGCTTTCGTACTTTGCTGGCTAATCCCTTGCCTGAAAGCAGCTGTTTGCGCTCGCTTGCAAGCAGTTCTATGAATTCCTCAACATCGGCGAGACTCCGCTCTCTAAAATCTTCTGGAGGGTGTTCAAGCATGAACTGCATCGCCGTATGGATGGAGCATTTATTTTCTGTAGCAATGGTAGAAATAGCTTCAATCGTCTTTTTCCCGATGCCGCGCCGTGGTGTGTTGATAATCCTCAGGAGATTTATATCATCATCAGGATTAGCGATAACGCGTAGATAGCTTATAATGTCTTTGATTTCTTTGCGCTGAAAAAAGCTTGTACCGCCTGACATGCGGTAGGGAATATTGGCATCCAAAAATGCTTCTTCCAAAAAGCGGGAAAGCCCATTGGTACGGATCAACACGCCGAAATCAGCGTAGGTACGGTGTTCCTGCATTTTTTCTGTAAGGATGGTGTCAGCGATGAAATCCGCTTCGGCTGTTTCGTTTTCAGGAATAAAAATTGCAATGGGTTTGCCGGAACCGTTTCCCGACCACAGCGCTTTTGCTTTCCGATTGGTATTATGCGAAATGACACCGTTTGCTGCCGCTAAAATGGTACCTGTCGAGCGGTAGTTTTGTTCAAGTTTGATTTCCACAAGGTGCGGGAAATCTTTTTCAAAGTGCTTGATATTTTCGTAATTTGCTCCCCGCCATGAGTAAATGGACTGATCATCGTCTCCGACTACGCAAATATTATCTTCTGCAATAAGGTGCATCAGGTGATACTGTTGCATACTGGTGTCTTGAAACTCATCAACCATTACATAGCGGAAACGGTTTTTGTATTGCGTTAATACTTCGGGGTATTCGGTAAATAGTTGTATTGGCAGTGTGATAAGATCATCGAAGTCAACGGCATTGTAGAGCTTTAAACCTGCTTGGTATTCGCGGTAGAGCGGCTGATAGACGGTAGTTTGTGCAGTAAAACGCTTTTGTCCCGTTTTTATTTGCGAAAAAAGGGTGCCAATGCCATATACATCAAGGTTTTCAGGTGCGATTTTTAGCTCTTTTGCCGATTCTTTGATAAGTTGGTTGCGGTCAACCTCGTCGTAAATGCTGAAATTTTGCCGCCAGCCGAGCTTGTCTATATGTTCACGTAAAATTTTCACTCCTAGCGCGTGGAACGTGCTGATGGTGAGGTTTTGTAACTTTTTTCCGGTTAGGGTTTTAATACGTTCCTGCATCTCGCGTGCTGCCTTGTTCGTAAAGGTGAGTGCAAGGATTTGCGATTGAGGGATGCCTTGTTCCAGCATATGCGCTATACGGAAGGTGATAACGCGCGTTTTTCCCGAACCGGCACCGGCGATAATGAGTACAGGGCCTTTGATGGTATATACTGCCTTCGCTTGCTCAGGATTTAACTGTTCTGTGTTCATAGGGAGAAGAGTATAGCATACCATAAAAGAAAAAGAAAGAATGGGCAGGTTGCCCTTTAGTCAAAAAGATAGTCTTCCTGTAGGTATGCGGCAAGAAATTTTCTCATAAGGTATTCGCTGCCGGCAAGGGTATAATGGATGCCGTCATTCTGCATAAAAGGCTCCCATGTATTGTTGACCTTTATGGTTTCTATATACTCCGTACCATATTCAGCGGTAAAATCGTGTAATGCTACTCGCACGACGAGTTCCGGATCATATGTTTGTGCAATACGGTCATACAGCGCGTCTAAATAGCGGAGGCCTTCATTATATTTTTGGTTTCGCACTGAAGGTACACTGAGCCAGTAGATACGGGGAACATACGTTAATACAAGATCGATATGCTGTTTTACCTTTTCCGTATACAGTGCTTCCCAGTCTTCGGTTTCTACCGTGTATATATTTTTTTTATCCCGTACGCTTTGGTGATCATTCATCCCTAATAGCATGACAGCGGCATGAAATGCTTGGTCGTCAGATTTGCTTTTGAACACTTGCTCAAGTTTTTTAGGCCAATTATAGTAGTCTGAGCGCAAAAAACCTGAAGAATGGACGCTTATCTGTTCGATGGTGATACGGGTATCGTCTTGTAAGGCACGATGCATACCTGCGGCGAGCGTATATACCTGTGAATCACCGAAAAAGAGCACACGTAATGGATGGGTAGCGGAATAAGGAATAAAGAGCTGTTCAGTATGATATGCGCGTTTAGCTTTTTTCCCCTCGATAGGCACGTTATTGAGATCAGGTGCTCCTTTATGTGTTTGGTTTTGATCCGCTGGGTTGGCGGTGTATGTATGAGCGCTTGGCAGTGCCTCGTCATCTTCAGTATCTAACAACTCAGTGTAAAAAAAACGGTCCCATTCATGTTTCGACCCTAGACCGGTATAGTATAAAAAAAGCTTGCGTGCTTTTTGAGTGAAAGCTGCAGTCTGAGTTTCTTTTCCAAAGCGGACAATAGGTTCTGCAAGCGTACGGTATAGCTTGCTTGCGGTATGATTGGAAATGAGGTAGAGGGGAATGAACAACTGTTCCCCTAAAAAAGGAGCTATAGCCATGAACAGCAGGAAGGCGAATACTATGCAGTAATTTGCCGAGTAGTAGCCGCGTGATTTTAACTGGTGCTTTTTTCTACTCATCATGGGCTGCAAACCACCGTTAAAACCCGAAATAAATAAAGGGAGCAGTGCCGGACATTGAGACGGTATAGAGGATGATAAAAAAAAGAGCTGCTGCACTTATTTTGACAATAGCAGGCAGCTGTACATAAAATGTAAACATTTTTGTCCGTATGGCTTCGTTAGGAAGCTGGAGTAAAAAGGCGAGGGCAAGGAGCACAAAGGCAAAGGGGTGAACGGTATTAAACGGCGTTGCCATATTTTGTAGTGAATAGATATAGAGTTTCAGTTCTTGTAAAGACGTTGATCTAAAGATAAGCCAGCTTGTATTGATGAAAAGAAACACTAAGCTCATGCGCAAGAAGGATATTCGTACGGATTTTGAAGCTACTGTGTCTGTGTTTTTGTGCTGAGTAATAGCTACACCAATGCGCTCCAGTGCACAGGCAAGGCCTTGTAAACCGCCCCACAGCAAAAAAGTTATACGTCCGCCATGCCAAATACCTGCAATCACCATAGTGGCAATTAAAGCCATAGCGGTACGTATAAGGCCAAAGCGGGAGCCCCCGAAAGCAAAATATACGTAGTTGCGGAGCCATGATGAAAAACTGATATGCCAACACCTCCAAAATTCGGTTACCGATTGCACCATATAGGGGCGGTTAAAGTTTTGAGGTGTTTCAAAGCCAAGCAGCAACGCGATACCTATTGCCATATCGCTGTAGCCCGAAAAATCGCAGTAGATCACAAAAGTATATGCAAGCAAAGCTATCAGCAATTCTACGGTGTTGCACTGTGCAGGGTGGGCAAATACCGGATCTACTGCAAGGACCAACAGAAAATTAGCCAGTATCATTTTTTTGTAGGTACCGCTTATGATAAGCACGAGGCTTTTATCAAATGCAATAGGGCGGCTAGAGGGATCGGAATCCCGGTTCAAACTTTCTGGCAATGTGCGGAAAAACGGCTCTGCTTGCACAATAGGCCCTGAGGCAAGCTGCGGAAAAAAAGAGATATACAGGAACACTTCTGCAACAGAGCCGGCAGGACGCATTTTGCAAAGATATATATCAAAAATATAGCTGAGTGCTCGGAATGTGTAATAAGAAATTCCTATAGGCAATGCAAATGAGTAACCGGGAGAGACTGCTTGCAAAAAGTGAGTAGTTACAAATGCCCTCAACGCATAAAAATATTTAAAAAAAGCAAGGAATAAAACGAGAACGCTGCTACTGCCTATGAGGGTTAGTTTCCTTACGCTGTAATTTTTCTGCTTACCGAGTATAGAACCAAAAAGAGCCGCCCACACTGAGACGGCAAAAAGGTGGATGCAAAATTGCCAAGCCCAACATGCGTAAAAAAAGTAACTTGCTCCAATCAACAATAAGCAGCGTTGTTTTTTTAACCGTACTACATACCAGTATAGAAAAAAACACAGGAAAAAGAAGAATACAAACCGAGCAGTCGGAAAGAGCATCTGTACTTTTAAGGAATACTTGTCGGTTTATTTGCCATTTTACGTTGGATATCAGCTGCACGTTTTGGAGGCATGAGTGAGAACCAGAACGCAACAGAAGAAGGCTTATTCGTTTTTTTGGCAATGTCTTCTACTGCACGCAGTACATCGATGATATCTTGATCATCCATTTGCAATAAATTATCCACGGCTTTTTGCGGGGTCATACCGTTGATATATTTTGCAATTTGCAGAATATTGGCATCCCGTGCATCCGTTTCTGCCAGCATTTGCTTAAATGATTTTTCTTTTTCTTCGATAATGGCCAGCCGGTCATCAAGTTCTTGTGATATCTGCGCAACTTCTTTCTCGCGGTTTTTAAGTTCCGTATCTTTTTTATCCTGTTCCTGCGAGCGTATGTCGAGTGCAAGCAGCCGTTTTGCGTAACGGTCATCGTCGAGATTGGCTTCAGCATGTGCAGGAGATGCAACGCCTGATTGAATATTCCGCCCAAACAATGAATAAACCGGCGCAAATACGCTCCGTGCATTGACTAAACCGAGATAGGTAAACCAAAAAAGTCCGCCCAAAGCTAAGACTGCTATTAATAATAATAAAACAATAACGCGCCCCAAAGCGCCTCGCCATCCCACTGTATGCCTCCCTCCCCTAAAAACCTTTATGCTATAGTATCGGCATAAAAAGCTCTGTTATTAAGAACTAATGCTTATACAAATATTGAAAATACTCCATATCAGTTGACAGGATTTTTTCAGTATTCGGTAATGCATTTTGATATACATCCAAACTTTTCCAAAAACTATAAAATTCAGGAGATTTCCCATAAGACGCTGCATAAATGGCTGTTGCCTGCGCATCCGCTTCGCCTTTTATTTTCTCTGATTCCGAATAAGCCTTTGACAAAATCGTTTTTTTCTCATTTTCAAGCTTTCCCAGCCATTCTGCTTTTTTGCCTTCGCCTGTTGAACGGAACGTTTGCGCAATTTGATTGCGCTCTTTAATCATCCTGTTATACACCGATTCTTGCAGCTCATCGGAATACTTGATTTCTTTAAAGATAATATCTATTACCTCAATGCCAAAATCATTTAACTGATTATTTGCTTTCTTGAGTATTTCCGCAGCTAATACGTCCCGCCCCTTATCGATAGCGGCGTATACTATTTTCTCCGATTTTGTAACATCTTCCAGTGCGATATCCTCATCTATATTGCCGAATTGTTCTTTATGCGACACTTCGTTAATGTTGTTTGAAGTACGCACTACATTATCCAAGCTATGCACGGTAATAATATCGCGTACCGAAGAATCGATAATATCGGACAAGCGGGAGTATGCCCCTTCGTAAGTAACGAGCGATTGATAAAACCGTTTGATATCGGATATCCGCCACCTACTGGTGGTATCAACTTTGATAAATTGCTTTTCTTTTGTAAGAATTTTTTGGGGATCCCCGTCTATGCGCAATAATTTGGCGGTATACTTGTGCACTTGATGTAGCACGGGCAACTTAAAATGGAGCCCTGCATGGGTTTCGGTTTTAACGATTTCGCCGAATTGGGTGATAATAGCCGTTTGGCCTTCATTCAATATATAAAAAGGAGTTAAAAAAACAATGAAAAAGAAGAGGCCGGTACAGATGAGCGCTGCTCTTACGGCATTTTTGTACGGATACGCATTACTCACGTTTTCCTCCTGTTATATCTTTAAGTGGTAAAAAATTCTTTAAGTTTTTATCAATGAATAGCACTTTGTCGGTACGGGAAAAAATAGCGTCAAGCGTCTCTAAATATAAACGCCGCTTAGTAATATCCGGCGCCTTCACATATTCAGTGTATACGGCATTAAAGCGGGCAATATCTCCTTCCGCTTTATTAACCCGCTCCGCTGCATAACCGCGGGCTTCTTGAATGAGCTTGTCGGCTTCACCTTTTGCTTTCGGTATTTCCTTATTGTAGGCCTCTTTGCCTTCGTTGATCATACGGTTCATATCTTGAATTGCAATATTGACATCCTCAAATGCTTGCTGTACCTCTTGCGGCGGTATGACATTCTGCAACTGAACCGATGAAACGGAAATACCGAGCCCAAGCTGCTTGTATTTTTCGTTCATCAGTTCCTTTGCCGAAAACTGAATTTTATCGCGCTCAGAACCCATAATTTCCAGTATTGCCCGATCGCCGATGAGGCTGTTGACGACCGCTGCCGATACATCTCGAATAGTATGCAGCCGTTCTGAGGATTCCACGTTGAATAACCACGCCTTGGGATCAATGATCCGGTACTGCACGGTCCATTCAACATTAATAATATTAAGATCCCCGGTGAGCATTGACGATTCGCTTACAATGTTATTGCGGTATTGATTATTATACGAAACAGATTCCGTTCTAAACCCGAATTCCTCTTTTTGTATAGTAGTTACCGGTATGTGATACACATTTTCTAAAAACGGAATGACGATTTGCAAACCCGGCTGCAGCGTTCTATTGTACTTTCCAAAACGGGTAACTACTCCATTATCGGTTGTCGCAACGATCGTTAAGCTGAACCATACGGTGATGAGCACTATACCGGTGATGATAAGCGGTATTATATGTCGTGTAGTTAGTTTTTTCATACTGGTCCTCACTCGCTAAGCGCTGATTAAGGGGTTGTTCCTATTAATCAGCAGCTTTTAAAGCGCATAATGATGGGTATTATACACTATTTTGCGGTTTACCTGCAATAAACTGTTTTAAATTTTCCACCGCAATAGCAAGGAGACGGGTACGTGCTTCGAATGTCTGCCAGCCGATATGCGGAGTTATAAGGCAGTTGGGACATGCAAGGAGCGGATTATCAGCTGCGGGGGGCTCTTTTGCCAATACGTCAGCGGCAAAGCCTCCTATGCGCCCTGCATGTAAAGCTTGAGCTACGGCCTGCTCATCAATGAGCGGTCCGCGTCCTGTATTGATAATGAGGGCATTCGACTTGACTTTTGCGAGTGCTGCAGCATTGATGATTGCTTTTGTGCCCTCATTGAGTGGCGCATTCAAGCTGATGATATCGGATTGTGCAAGCAGCGTGTCAAGATCTACCTGCTGCGCCTGAAGGTGCGGTACTGTTTTTACCGAACGGTTCATGTAGATCACGCGCATCCCCATGGTATTGCCGATGGCAGCAACCTTTTGTCCGATATTGCCGAACCCGATAATACCGAGCGTTTTGCCAGTTAATTCAAAAATAGGGAATGAGTGGTAACAGAAATGTTCTGATGCGGTCCATTTTCCTGCATGAACTTCATCGCTATGTTTTTGCACATGCCAATAAAAGGAAAAAATAAAGGCAAACACTAGTTGAGCAACGCTATCGGTACTATAACCGGGTATATTCGTTACGGTAATACCGGCAGCGTGGGCGGCTTCCAGATCAATAACATTCACACCTGTTGCGAGCACGCCTATATAGCGTAAACGTGGCAGCCGCTGGATGACTTCTTTTGAAAAAACTACCTTGTTGACTAAAACAGCTTCGCAGTCTTTAGCTCTTTCGTATACTTCATCTGCACTCGTTTTGTCATAAATGGTAACGTCAGCAATTTCTTGCAGCGCTTCCCATGATAAATCACCGGGATTCGAGGTGTAACCATCTAATACAGCAAGTTTCATCGTGTGCTCCTTTAATAGACCTGCTCTGAAACTTCAGTTTCAGAACAGGTCTAATTTTTATAGCAGGTCTTATAGTCTCTGTCAATCAATGATCTCGCTTGAGAGTAACGCGGGTAAGTTGTAAAATATAATGCCCCAAAAAAAGGAGAGTGTTTATTTTGAGCGGTGGTATTTGCACCGCTGAAAAACACCG
>JBQNBR010000072.1:0-9717 GCA_052169815.1 Treponema sp. | reverse complement strand
TTGTACTCATCGGCTCTAGTTTTGACGAAGAAAAACGAACGATAAAAGCTTGGAAGGTGTCTGATGGGAACTGCGATGCTCATAAAGTTTGAGCTTGACAAATTAATCAACATAGTCAGTGTTATCGGATCTCTCTTGTTGTTAGTAGGACTTTGTTGGTCTGCTTTCAACGCAGGTCAAGGCAGTGCTGCCCGTTTTATTGACGACAGGGGCAGCATCGGCAGCTTTGAAGGGAATGCCGGCGAAGTTCTTACCTTTAAAAGAAAGCAAAAAGCTCAATATAAGGGGCCGGTAACGGTAGAAAAACTACAGGACTCTTATTTTACCTATAAAAAACTTTCAGAAAACTACGGGATAGACGGCGAAATAGCATGGAGGCACGAATACTCGTTTGCATTTTCGACGCTAACCGGTGCTTTTACCCCGCCCGGTCTATATGACACCTTTATCATGGACAAGATAGACGAGACTGATATTGAACAGATGTATGCTAACCGTGTCGATCGCTTGACGGAGAGTATGCAATTGCCGGAAAACCAAATCCACGCCTCTCCTAAAGTAGCTGAGCTTGCACAAAAAATAACCGTCCCCTTCTATTATGACGGCGATGCCCCCGGATGGCAGATCTTTAACAGTTTAAGAACTATTGCCGCCGTAAAATACTTTATGCTTTTGGTTATTGTGTGTTCATCTTTTAGCTTTTTGAATGAAATAGTATTTTCTTCCTGTATTCATTTTTCGCTTGCAACATTACACGGCAGGAAAGTCCATGCCATTGCAAAAATACAGGCTTTATGTATTTTTACAACCATCCTCTATCTTTTGATTATCGGAACGTATGGGGCTCTCACTTTTTTCCGGTTCGGTACGCACGGCGGAAACAATGCGATGCAGATAGGAAATTTTTACTCATTGTATACTGGTACCTACGCGCAGTTTACACGCCTTTACCTGCTGATCACCTATTTTACCGCTATCTTTTTTGCACTACTCTCCTTTTATATTTCATTACATACAAAAAACATCGTTTCTACCGTCATCATTGCGCTGCTTGTGCTCTATAGCGGAAGCCTTGTATCGGAAGGTTCTTGGCCGGAACGCTTCATATTCTTATTTCCCTATTCGGCGGTGCATGTTAGTCAGCTTGCGTGGCGCCCCATTGTATATAACCTATTCGGTCAGCCGGTACTGTTTGTGTACCTCTATATTCCTGTCTGCCTTGTGTTCAGCGTTATTATTGCGTTTTTGATTGTAAGGAAGTTTAAAACCATGAAAATCTAACCCGCTATGAGCTTATAGTGAAACAAAGGACGGTATCTTTATGTGTGCACTTGTATGGTATGAAATAAACAAAATGCTTACTGATACAGCGGCGAAGTATGTGTTTGCAGTGCTGGCGCTATGGACGGTATTCAGTATATACACTGATATTACCCAATACCGCTGCAACGCGAATGAAATGGTTGCGGGTAAGTATTTTGGTAAGCGTTCGTATACCGGCTTAAAAGCAATACGGGAGATAAAACAGAGATACCGGCACTATACCGTCGATTACACGGAGTTTTCAGTAGATACTTTGCGCGCTGCATACCGTGTCTGTAATAAGTTGCGGGAAGATTTTGCGGAAGAAGCGCAAACGGCTGATTGGTCTGCTTTTATGAGAAACGAACGAATGGAACGCAATAGTATAAAAGCTGAATTGATATATCCATTGAATGTATTGTGTATGGTCAATACTGTGGCAGGCTTACAATGGCTTGAACCGGCAGAAGAAGCAATACCCGATAATTTCTATGATATCCTTTTTGATATGCGTGCATATGATAATAGTTTTGCGCCTTCTCAATTTGAACAGGATTTACTGCGGCAAAAGTGTATCGGGCTTTCAGTGCCGTTCCGTTTTGAATACTGCGCAGGCTGGGAATGGGTAAGCGGACGATTCCACCGGTTTGCTTATTGGCTTCCGGCCATTATGCTCGCATTTTTTGCGCTCATCCTTAAATACGAAGATGAATCGGGTATGGAGAGCTTTGCGTTTACGACAAAATACGGCAGAACGAAAGCGGTATATGCAAAGACTATTGCCGGGTTATGTACCATTGCGTTTCTTTATACGGCAGCTTCTTTTATCTATGCAGCCGGTATTTTAAGCATATTTGGGCCGGAAGGCGGCAGCTGCCCTGTACAGATAGCCAGATGGACATACATGAAGCCGATGCCGGTGTATGCTGTCAATCTTATCCAATGCTGCCTGTTGCAATACTTTCTGGGGCTTTTGGTAGCGGTACAGTCGGTTCTGTTTTTCTATTTTATCTTTTCGCTTTGCAGAAACTATGTTATTTCTTTGATTGCATTTTTAATACCCTGCTACGGAGTAAGCTTTTTTACCCCTCCCGCCAACGCTGTAGGGACTGTTGCCCCTATACAAAAATATATTGAAGGAATCGGCGTTAATGCGCTGCACGTACAAAAAAATTTTTGCGGACTTATTCAAGGCGGAGATTTTATCTATTTTTTCGGCACTCCGGTACTGCGTGTGTATGGGCTTATTATTATCTATGCAACTGTTTCAGTACTGCTTGCCGGCATGAGTATGTACACCTACGGCCGCTGCTGCATTCATTAAAGAAAAGACACCGGTTTTTTCCCTTTTTTGAATGTTAAGTTTTGTTAAGATTTTAGCTTTTCCCTTGACACGCTCCTTATTTTTCTACTCACGAATGTTAAGTTTTATTAAGAAATGTTAAGTTTTGTTAAGATTGCAGAATCGGGGCGTTTTTTTGTTGACACCTGCCGTATTTCCCCTTCACAATAAGCCCATGCTGAAAACCGCGAGGGAGGAAGAAGCATGAAAGTCAAGATGTTCATAATAGTAGCACTCGGAGCGCTGCTTGTTTCGTGCACAAAAGCTGAGGCCAAGACGCCGGCCGAAGACAAACATACGGCGCGCGGATCCGATGCGTCTAATACGGAAAGCGCTGCGCAGAATACGGAGAAAGCGGCAACCGGTAGTGAGCTGGTGGTGTTGCATCTCCCGAAAGAAGGAGTGCGCTTCCCGATAGGATGGAAAGATACCGGTGTGGAGCTGGATGAGAATTTACAGGAAAAGCCGATCTATGATGAAACAGGTGTAACGATTATTACGGAAGGCTTTTTGGATTATTCCTATGCTATCGGTAAATATGAAGTTACATACGGGCTTTGGAAACAAGTGTACGATTGGGCAACGATGGGAGCAGGGAAAGAAAAAGGCTATGTTTTTGGGAAAGGGGAACAAGGACATCCCGGCATGGTTGATGCATATAATAAAAAACTATCTAACCCGGCAGTTCGTAAAACGATGTTTGCATGCGGTATCCAGGAGCCGGACGACACACATCCGGTGAGCGGGATAAGCTGGTATGACTGCATTGTGTGGTGCAATGCGTATTCTGAAATGACAGGAACAGTTCCTGCGTACTATAAAAAAGAAATAGCGGATGAGGCGGGAAAGGTAAAGGCGGCACATATAAAAACGTATGAGCAGTTTGCGCTACGCAATGCTTCGGATCAAGCAGCCTGCGATAGTCTTGTAACGGTAACAGCCGAAGCGGTGGGCGTAAGCGGAAAAGGAAACGGTTTTAGACTGCCGACCTATCTTGAATGGGTATTGGCGGCTAAGCTGACCGATAAAGAAGGTTTTATCGTCAAAAGAGACGATGATCCGCTTAGCTGCACGGTGAACGGAAAACAATGGTTTTTTACTAAGGGAACGGCGGTATCGGGAGGTAAATATAATGTAGAGAAGATGAATATGGCAAAAGCGATTTTGCAAGATGCCAATCAATATGCACATATGCCGTCTTTTGAGACGACGGCGCGGCCTACGCCCTTTTCTACCTTTGCGGTAGGTTCATTGCGACCCAATGCGCTCGGTATCTATGATATGTCGGGGAATGTTGCCGAATGGTGTATGGATTGTATTCCGGCAAAAAAAGGCCGTGTCAAAAGGTGCATACAAGGAGGCGCATACAATGAACAATTAAGCGCCAGTCCGCACGGTGCTAAAGGTGAAGCGTATCCGGGTAAAACTTTCTTAAATGGGTTGCGTATTTGCCGGACCGAATAGGCAAAAGTAAGAAACTGAGAAAATGTGGCGGCAGGAAGCCCTTAAAAGAATAACAAAACAGTTACCGATAAACTTTTGCTGGTAACAATATTACGAAAGAGGAGGTGAGCCCAAAGGTAATTAAGCCGTTTTGTGATGATAATAGAACAGAAGATAATGCCTATGGATGTTCCTGCATCTGTAATGTATCGTCAGAGAATCATGATTCCGGTGCCGATGGTGGTTCCGAAGGTTGCGGTTGTACTTGTGTTGGAAAAGAAAACGGAACTGCCAATGCTGATTTAGCCTATGATAATTGGTAGTAGGTATTTCGCCATGCATCGGCACGGTTGATACCGGTATGGATGTGGAAGCCATACGGCGCTATTACATAGACGGTTATAGTGATGCTTGTATACAGCACTGTGCGCATTGCTGGGCGATACGGCTGTGCAATTTCTGCTATGCTAAACGGATGACAAAAGACGGCTTTGATACCGATTCGTTTAAGGCCTGTGCCACAAAGAAACAAGTATTATTGCATCGTCTCGCATTTTATCACGAGCTCATGGAAACGGAAAGCGGTAGAGAAATTTTACAAACACTAAAAGATACTACGTTTGTATAATACAATCAAAAAATCGATGTAAGGAGTATCTAGTATGCGAGAGTTGATACAGTACGAAATAAGAAAAATGGTAACCGACAGCGCGGCAAAATATTTGTGCGCGCTTTTAATCGGCTGGATAGCGTTCAGCATATATACCGTTATCAGTCAATATTCTTGTTCTGTTACCGATATTCCGTCCGGTATGTTGTTTGCCAATCGTAGGTATTATGGCCTAAAAGCAGTACGGGAAGTAAAGAAGTGGTACCGCAATTATACGGCCGATTATTCGGAATTCTCGGTAAAAAATTTACGCGCTGTGTACAATGCCCAAAAAAAGTTAGATGAGGATTTTGTGAAAAAAACGGCGGAAGAGGGAGCTCAATGGTCGGCTGTACTGCGTAATGAGCTGATGGAGCGCAATAGTGCTAAGCTGGATGAGGTGTATCCGCCGCAGATACGGGCTTGCCTTGTGGCAATTGCCGGTGCGGATAGGAGCGAACCGGCTGAACAAGCGGTTCCCGATAATATGTATGAAGTATTGTTTGATATACGGGCGTATGAGAGCGCCGCAACTGAATCCGAAACGGAACAGCAATTATTGCGGCAAACATGTGATGCGCTTTCCGTTCCTTTCCGTTTCGGCTATTGTGAAGGTTGGTCTAGACTGATCATCACTATGGAGAAATTTCTAAAGTGGCTGCCTGCCTTGATAATGGCGTTTTTTATGCTCATTTTAAAATACGAAAACGAATCGGGGATGGAAGAGCTCGCCTTTACAACGCGGTACGGCAGAACGAAAGGCGTATATGCAAAAATTATTGCAGGGATAGGCACTGCCGGTCTGTTTTATACGGCGGCTTCCGGTATCTATGCAGCCGGCATATTCAGCATATTAGGCATTGAAGGAGGCCTTTACCCCGTGCAGATACTCCCCGTGTCATTTTATTTAGGAATGCCGGTATACGCTATAAATCTCATCCAATGCTGTCTTTTACAGTATTTTTTGGGCTTTTTGGTAACGGTGTCGGCGGTACTGTTTTTGTTTTTTGCATTTTCGCTTTTTAGAAATTATGTGAGCGCATTCGTTATTTCTTTCATAATTTATTACGGAATAAACCTTTTTAGTAAGCTGTTCCCTTCACCTGCGGACAGTCCTTTACAAAAATATATTGAGGGGATCGGCGTTAACGCGCTGAAGATGATGAATAATTTTTGCGGACTTATTCAAAACGGAGACTTTATGCGGTTTTTCGGTATACCGGTGTTGCGTGTATACGGACTTATTATTATCTATGCGGCAGCATCCGCGCTGCTTGCAGGATTTACTATGTATCGGTACGGCCGCTATAAGGCCCGCTGAGGAGAAAAAGATGAAATTGATTGATAATGTGATCCTTTTAAGATTCGAACTTGAAAAATTGATTAATGTGGTAAGTATTGTCAGTGTAATCTTTTTACTTAGTGTGACGTATAAGGAGTTTGCTGTTTGGTCCCAAGACGGAGAGATGTATTTTATCAACGACCAAGGTGTGATAGATGTCTATTCAGGAACGAAAAAGGATCTGCTTGCGCTGATGAAAAAGCAAGATGAGCCGCACAAAGGGCCGGTAACGGTACCTAAACTAAAAAGCGCTTTTGCAGCTTACAAAAAACTTTCGGAAGAATTTGGACTGGACGGTGAACTGACATGGAAAGCTGAATACCGCTTTGCACGAGCAGTATTCAGCGGCGCTTTTAGCCCGTTAAATCCCCAAAATCCGTTGCTAATGAGTATGATAAACGAAACGGATATTGAAAATATCTATGCCAAGCATATAGAGCATTTTACTGAGCTGATGCAATTATCGGAGAATAAAATACATGCATCCGCGCCGGCAATCAATCTTGCGCAAAAAAGAACCGTTCCTCTGTACTATGACGCGCCGGCTTACGGATGGAGTCTCTTTGGTACGCTATCATTTATTAGACTACTGCAATACTTGATTGTTTTTGTAATCATTTGTTCATCTTTCATCTTTTTTAATGAAACGGTCTTTTCTTCCGCTATACACTTTTCGCTTGCGACCATAAACGGTAGAAAAAATCATGCGATTGTTAAAATACAAGCCTTAGTTATTTTTACTACCGTTCTGTATCTTTTAGTTGTTGGAACGTACTGCGCGCTTGTTTTTTTTACCTATGGTACGGACGGCGGCGGCAGTTCGCTTTTGACGATATATTCACTGTATAACGGCACACTTTCGCAATTTACGCGGTTAACGCTGATTATTCCTTATTTTGTTGCCGTATTGTTCTCGCTGTTTACGTTTTATATTTCGTTTTATGTAAAAAATATTGTTTCAACGATTGTTGTTAGTTCGCTCGCGTTCTACAGCGGCAGTATGATACCGGAAGGCTCGGTATTGGAGCGGTTGATATTTCTATTTCCGTATCGGGCATTGCATAGCGGCTACCTTGCCTCGCGCCCCATTGTATATAACCTATTCGGTCAGCCGGTACTGTTTGTGTACCTCTATATTCCTGTCTGCCTTGTGTTCAGCGTTATTATTGCGTTTTTGATTGTAAGGAAGTTTAAAACCATGAAAATCTAACCCGCTATGAGCTTATAGTGAAACAAAGGACGGTATCTTTATGTGTGCACTTGTATGGTATGAAATAAACAAAATGCTTACTGATACAGCGGCGAAGTATGTGTTTGCAGTGCTGGCGCTACGGCCGCTGCCGCATTCATTAAAGAAAATACGCCGGTTTTTTCCCTTTTTTGAATGTTAAGTTTTGTTAAGATTGCAGAAACGGGACGTTTTTTTGTTGACACCTGCCGTATTTCCCCTTCACAATGAGCCCATGCTGAAAACCGCGAGGGAATAGGCATAAAAACAAGGGCATGCGGGGAGCTCTTTTACAGTAACCGTACGGTGAACGCTTCACCGTAACATTTTACAAAGGAGGTGCAAACGATGACAACAATGGTAATTGAACCGATCTATTCTGATAATAGGTCTGAAGACGGTGCGTACGGATGCTCATGCATCTGTAACGTAGAATCAGACACTCATGACATAGCTGCGGATTCTGCCAGTGCAATCGACGTTGGCTGTACCTGCGGCTGTTCATGTATAAGTAGTGCAAACTCAAGCGCTAATTCAGACTTAGCGCAAAGTTCAGGAGCATACTAAGACATTCCCGCATGCCCTTTTTTATTTATAGCTACGATGAACTAAGGAGGCTGTATGTACGCACTCATACGGTATGAAATAAAAAAAATGCTCACCGATACGGCGGCAAAGTATGTGTTTGCCCTGCTGCTCGGCTGGACTTTCTTTAGCGTCTATACGGTTATTACCGGCTATTGGTGCTCTGCGCCCTACTCCGATTCCGAAGCGGTGGCGGATCTGAGTACCAACCGCGGCTATAGTGGCTTAAAGGCAATAAAAGAAACCAAACGGCGGTACCGGCAGTATACCGGTGAGACAACCCTTTCAGTGCCCCTCTTGCGCGCTGCATACCGCGTCAGGGAGCAACTGAACGAAGATTTTAAAAAAGAAGCGGAGGCGGCTGATTGGCCCCCCTATCTGTACAATGAGTACAGGGAACGCAATGCGCTCAAGTATTCTGATTTCTATCCTAATGTGGTGTGGTTTTTTCTCTATCTTATGACAAGCGAGTCTTTAGGTGAAGCTGCAGAAGATTTCATTCCCGACAGCCTCTATGATGAATATTTTGATGCACGGGTGGCGTCAGGGGTCACCCGTGAGGAATCGGAGCGGCATTTGCTGCGGCAAAAGTGCGCCGAGCTTCCGGTGCCCTTCCCTTTCGGCTACTGTGCAGGCTGGGACCGGTTGGTTAGGCGGAGGATTCGCGAAGTTTGTGTACTGGCTGCCTGCGCTTATCACCCTCTTTTTTGCCCTTATCCTAAAGTACGAGCAGGAATCGGGTATGGATACCATAACATTTACTGCGGTGTACGGCAGAACAAAGGGAGTGTATGCCAAGCTGGTTGCGGGGGTTTGTACGGCGGCTATTTTGTATACGGCTGTGTCGCTCGTTTATGCGCTGAGCCTTTTAAGCGTCTTCGGCTTTGAAGGCGGCACATACCCGATACAGCTAACATCGTGGGCAAATTATTATGTAATGTCGGTATACCCGCTAAACCTGATGCAGTGCTGCCTCGTGCAGTATCTGATGGGGCTTACGGTTACGGTTTCTGCAGTGCTATGCACCTATTGGGTGTTTTCGCTCGTGCGGAATGTGTTTGTATCCCTCGCGGCGGTGTGGACGCTGTATTACGGAATAACATTGTTAAGCTTGCTTCCGACGGGGTTTGATGTACTGCGTGGCAATCTGCATGTAAGCGATCCGCAAAAATACATTCAAAGCATAGGGATGAATGCGCTTAATATGCGGTTTATTTTCTGCGGACAGATTCTGGATGGAGATTTTATTTATTTTTTCGGCGTTCCGGTGCTGCGTGCCTATGGGCTTATTATTATCTATGCAGCCGTTTCAATAGTGCTTGCCGGTATGAGCATATACCGGTACCGCCGCTGCGAAATCCGTTAAACGCCGTAAAAGTGAGAGGGAGGATGAGCTATGAATAATCAAAATACAATGCAGGAGTTAAAACGGCTTTTTACGCTTAAAGAAAGCCGTGAACTTGACCGTATGGGTGCCTTATTCAATACGGAGCGGGCTAACTATTTTTACGATACCGGTACCGGCAAAGTACTGCGGCTTGATGATGACGTCTTTTTTGTGCTGCATAATGTATTTCATAATCCTGCATTTACAGAATCAGATGTAAAGGCCGCCTATTGCGATAAATAAAAGCTTGAATCATTTTTACAGCTTTCTATCGATGAACAGCTGTTTAGAGCGATTAAACCGAAAAGACTGTACAATCCGGCCTTTTACGAGCATTTGGAGGAAAGCCTTGCAACAAAAGCGGAACAGCTCATATTAAAGCTGACCGATACGTGCAATTTCCGCTGCAGGTACTGTATTTATAACGAAGACTATGCCG
>JBQNBR010000071.1:0-9826 GCA_052169815.1 Treponema sp. | reverse complement strand
GGATGATATTACCTCATTTCACCTCTTCTTGTCAACACCTTTCAATCTTTTTTTTAAAAAATTTTGACATATTCCTCATAAAGCACTGATGCATTAAATTCCTACCACTCCACCCTCACCTGATCGAGATACTAAACGCGCCACACAAATGAACAGTAAAAAAACACCGTATCCACACAGCCCGCTTGAAAAACATTGAACATAATCGTAAAATTATGCAATGAGAATTGGGATTATCGCAGAGAAGGCAAAACAGCTACAGCTTGCAGCGCTTTCTATTGCACGAGGAATGCAGTCAGGCAATTTCCGCAGTTGCTTCAGCGGGCAAGGGATTGAATTTGATTCTCTACGCGAATACGAACAGGGCGATGATATACGGAGCATTGACTGGAATCTCATGGCCAGAAGCGGAAAGGCTTTTGCAAAAATATATCGTGAAGAACGCGACATCCAACTTTTTCTGATCATTGATATGTCCCGCTCAATGGGCATTGGATATGAAACGATAACACCGCTTGAAAAAGCGCTTGAAGCAGCGGCGCTCATCACATTTGCCGGTGAACAGCTTGGCAGCTCTACCGGCGCGTTGTTTTTTGATGGAAAAATTACCCAAATTATACAACCACAACGCGGTAAGCATGCGAGCTTGGAGCTCTTACATACTGCGGAGCAAAATGCAGCTGCCACGCATAAAGATCGCGGCACCGCGTTGGGGCCAGCACTTGCGGCGGCAGCCAGGTTATTAAAACGCCGTACCTTTATATTTCTTATTTCCGACTTTAAAGTGGCAGGGTATGAGAAAGAACTCAAACTACTTGCACATCAGCATGATGTAGCTGCCGTATGCCTTACTGCAACACATGATGAAAAGCTACCGCCAGCAGGGGTACTCTGTTTTCAAGATCCCGAAACAGGAATCGAACGGCTTTTGCCCACCGATTCTCGTATGTTCCAACACGAACGCAGCCGCGATGCACATGAAGTGGTACACCAGTGGAAGAACACGTGCTTGCATTGTAATGCCTTCCCACTAGAACTTGCCTGTACCGGCAACACGGTACACGAGCTCAATCATTTTTTTTCAACTGCTGGACACGTATCTTTGTCTACTACTCATAGTATAGGAACAAGCTCATGAAAGGTATTTTGATCCCGCAAACTATTTTTGTCGGTGATACCGCCCAATTCCTTTTCCCCCTTTCCGAACAAGATGTCTATAACCTGAACCGTAGCGGCATTAATCAAGATACTCCCATACCGCTCCATAATAAAATTGAAAATGAAGTAATGACCGTAAAAGAAATTCGCTTTTTAATTAAAGATACCCGGCCATACCTTATGATTACCTTTGTCCCCTGGGAAACAGGCACTATTTATTTTCCTTCTTTTTCTTTTTTGCCGCTGCAGCGCGAATTGCCCGCCGTTACCGTCGCATCACTCATCGATAATATAGCGGCGATTGCACTAGAGCCGCCAAAACAACCACCGCTCATACCCGGTACTGATTACGCATTATATATGGCAATAGGTATCGTAGTGGTGAGTACCAGTTTAGTCATTACGGGAGCTTTCTTTGTCCGCCGCCTGTTAAAAAACAGCCATACACGCTATTATGCTGGCAAACGCATACGGCTACTCAAAAAAGCAGCTAAAAAGCTACAAAAACGCTTGCAAAAAAACAAAAAAAAGCAATCTGCAGCAAAAATGGGAGTAAATTCCAGCGAAATAGCGCTATGGTATACAGAAATCGACCATACAATACGCTCGTATCTTTTCTTCCTTTATAGGGACGGTCTACCGTTTTTACCACTGAAAGACGAACAATTGAAACGCTTGTTTTTTAGTTATACGTATGAAGAACTTATTGGTATCATTAAAACTTCTTTTTCGGCGCGACCGGATATTCTGCATTCATTTACCACGCTTTATACCGTATTAGAAAAAAATCGATTTAGCTGCAGCGCCTATGGCCCCAGCAGCGTACATATTGAAGAGACCGAATTTTTGCTGACAGAAATTCTATCGCTTGCAGAAAACATAGAAACACTTGTGCCCACCTTACGTACCACATCGCAAGGAGCTGTCAATGTTTAATGTACAAGAACCTTTTTTTCTCGGTTTATTGCTCATATTACCGCTCTACCTCATATTGCGCTATGCAAAATACTTCAAAAAATTGCACCTCCCACTCACCTTAGGGATGTGGAACGGAACGCCTGTTAAAAAAAACATCAGAGTATATGCACTGCATCATCTTACCCAATGGCTCACTGCGCTTGGATTCGTAGCGCTGGTGATCGTACTTACTCAGCCAATTTATATCACCACAGAATCCCTGTACACCGGGCACGGGCAAGCATTGATGTTTGTCCTGGATATCAGCCCTTCCATGGCGGCACAAGACATGAACAACCAGACAAGGCTGGAAACCGCAAAACAAATGATCCTTTCATTTATACAACAGTATGAAGGCGATTCATGCGGGCTTACGGCGCTTGCAAGTACCGCCGCAGTTCTTTTACCACCGACAGTAGATAAACGTACATTCGCCGAGCGATTAGAGCAGCTCCAACCAGGCGAATTAGGCGAAGGGACTGCCATCGGCATGGGGCTCGCAGTGGCGATTTTACATCTCGCCGACTATAGCACTGCACCATCTCATATTATTTTATTGACAGACGGGGACAATAATACCGGAAAAATACACCCGCGTACCGCTGCAGAAATCATTAAACATAAAAATATTGGTTTTTCAGTGATTGGAATAGGGAAATCGGGTTATGCACCGGTACGGTATTTTGATACTATTCAGCAGAAAGAAATCAGCGGCACCCTGCACACTCTCTTTGATGAAACAGAACTAAAAAAAATTGCCATAGCTGGTAATGGGCGCTACTTTTCCGCACAATCGCCTGCAATACTTGCTGAGGCTTTTCAAACTATTGCACACAAATTACCTGCTACACCGGTTACGTTCACAAAACAGCATATTCAACAACTGGATACTATTTTTCTGAGTGTTGCGCTTGGATGTGTAGCTCTTGCCTGGTGCATACGGCGGCTTATTTTAAAGGAGGCTCTCACATGATCTCGTTTGAAAAGCCGCTGGTGCTACTTGCTATCCTGCTCCTCGCACCCACGTGCGGCATAACACTATTCAGATTAACAAAAATTAGAAAACAGTACGGCGCCAGGCCAGAACTGATCCGCAGCATACAATGCGCTTCCCTCCGCACCCTCACGTGGGCCGCCGCATGGATATGCGCCTGTACTGCACTTGCAGGTCCTATGTGGGGTACAAAACAGGTAACAATCTTGCAGCACGGCAATGCTGTTGTATTTGCCATCGACATTTCACGCAGTATGACGGTCAACGATATTTCACCGTCCCGCCTTGACTTTGCCAAACAGTACGTTGAGTTTATACTGAACCGGCTGCATACCACACCATGCGGCCTTATTACTCTTAAAGGAAGCGGCATCCTTTCCATCCCCTTAACCCTTGACCATCAAAGTTTACATACCGCTATCCAAACGCTTTCACCGGCGCTCACCACCACCACTGGCACTAATCTGGAGCAAGGCTTACGCACCGCTTTGGCGGCCTTTCCCAAAAACCGCCCCACGGGCAAAATCATTATCTTATGCACCGACGGTGAAGAAACAGCCGGTTCCATTATGCGCGTCATCCCTGAAATGCAGCGAGAAAATATCAAGCTCATCATCGCAGGCTTTGGAACACCAGAAGGAGCAGAGCTGACTATTTTGGATGAACACCGCAACAGCGTACTCAAACATACTGCATTATCAGAAAAGAACCTGCAAGAAGCTGCACAACAGAACGGAAACGGTAGTTTTTACGTCAATGCAGCGGATACAGGCTCAATCTGGGCAGTTATACAAGCCGTTACCGCGCAGGATGCACAAGCTGAAAAAATACAGTATATTCAAAAGCCCGTACGCCGCGTTTTTGAATGCACACTCGCCGCACTCATCCTATTTTCCAGCGGCTTTTTTACAGGAGGAATCGCATGGAAAAAACACCGCCCATAAAATGCTTTTTTGCTCTAATCTGGAGTCCTCTCACCCTGATTGTTGTATTGGCTATCAGTACCTCATGCACGCAAAAACAAGCAATACAGTACACCTACCTAAAAGGGATACTGGCCTGGAACCAGCAAGACTGGAATACCGCCGTTATCCACTTTGCTTCAGCTGAGCAGCAAGCTAAGAAATTAAGCAGTAACGATACGCCCTATGCCGAACAGTACAGCCATTATGCTGCCCTTGCGTTAGCCTCATCTTATCTTGTCCAAAACGAAGACAAGGCCGCAACACAAAAAATAGCTGCTATCCCCCAAACAGCCGATAAACAACTCAGGGCCGTGACCTATTATCAGCAAGGCATCATTGCCTTTCGATTAAAAAATTATAGCGAAGCGGCTCAATTTTTTAAACAATCTTTAGAAATCACTGATAACGACTTTGATACCAAAAAAAATTATGAACTATGCAATCGCCTTTGTCATTACCAAGAAGAAATACAGCAAAGGCCAATAAAACCTACCCATACTCAAGAACACACCGCAACGGAACACACAATTATTTTGAACGTAGCTCGGCAACAAGAGGCTTCCACATGGCATACACCGCATCAAGACAATACAGCTGCTATCAACGATTTTTGATAGCTTTTTTTATACTTATACCACTTTGCCTCTATGCACGCGCGAAACAACCGACAGCAAGCAGAATCGCATTCAATGCGAATAGCGACACTTTTTTCATAACAGAAGAACTACATATCGATATCGCGGTATCAAAAAATGAAAAAGCCCCACATAGCTTCACTTTAGAGGAACGTCCTGAATACACCGAGCTTATAAAAAGCGACATTGCGGACTCTTACGGTCAAATCAGCATGCATTATGTCTATCGATTCAAGAAAACAGGCACTGCCACTTTTAATCCACGCGTAAAACTGGGAAAAGCAACGTTCTCACTTGCTCCGCTCACTATCACGATACATCATGCCCCGCTCTCTGAACGCACTGTATTTACGTGGGAAATAAGTACTGTAGGAAATGCACAGCGCCTCACTGAATCCCAAACGTTCGTACAAGGGGAATCTTATATTCTTTTTTTAACCGCGCGTTTTTTTTCACCCCAACAGTATGCACTACCCCTCGCAGGCCACTCACTCCCGCCTGAATTGACGCGCATTACCTGCAACTGCCCGGAAAATGCCGTATTGGAGCCGTATACGCCAACTGAAGCAGCAATTACCGCGGTGCTTGAACCAGATACCAGTGTTCTCGCCGCATTCCATTGGATACCGCTTTATACCGGCACACAGTTATTACCACAAGCACAGATCATATTTGCCAACGGACACAGCAGCACCAGCGCTGCAATGGCAAAGGCCATTCTCCCCGCTGAAAAACACGCAGCGACACCGATAGAACCGCTCATTACACACCAGGCTTTTTTTAAAGCGACACATCAAGTCAATCCGCATGCAAACAACGTTGCACAGGACGAACTAGCGCAAAAAAAACAGGCGCATACTATTGCTCAGTATCGCTCTAAAGAGTTGCACAGTTTATTTCCCTATATCGTCCATGCTGAACGCAAAAAACACGAAGCACTACTTGGCATTGTCAATCCACTCCCCCTCTATCCACCACTTTTCTCGATTGCATGTGCCGCAAGCGCCCTACTCGGCACCATGGTTGCGCTTATATTTTTAATTAAACGCAAGAAAGCACTCTCTCTATTCTTGTTTACCGTAAGCTGCCTGTGCGCAATCGGCAGTATCGCGTTATATCTCCATATGACCAGCCCAAAAGGTGTGTGCATTGAACTTCCCCACGAAGCTGCCGTACACCAAATACCGGAACACAGCGGAAGGGTTATCCATCATCTACTATTAGGTGAAAGCGTTCATGTCTTGCAGCAAACGCCACAATGGTATTATATACGGACTGCAACAGGAGTGAGCGGATGGGTGCCGCAGCATATACTCGTCATATACAACCCAAAAGAGGAGTAACCGCACATGAATTTCGGCGATATACTGGATCAATGGGAACAGCAAACTCAAAAACCATACGGGAAAAAGCAAATTAAAAATGATGAGCGGAAAAGGAAGCGTATACCCACATGTCAAACGCTAGAAAACGAAAAGCAAATACATCCCATTGAGAAATGGCTGCGCCGCTATGGGGTATACGACAAAGACGCTGCATATCAAGAAGAAAGCACCCGTGAAGAACGCCTTAGACAAAAAAACAAAATCCGTGCTATGCGCGCGCAGGCTCAAATTGATTTACACGGTATGACAACCGCAGAAGCATACCAAGCTCTTACCAATTTTTTTGACAAAGCATTACAGAAAAATTACAAAAAAATACTGATTATCCACGGCAAAGGCAATCATTCCCAAGGAGTGCCGGTTCTTTCTCTTTTTGTAAAACAGTTTTTAGAGCAGCATCCCCACGCAGGCGAAACGGGACACCCAAAGGAGGGAAACAGCGGCTCCACATGGGTACTGCTAAAATAAAAAAAGCCCCTTTAGTCCTTGCATAAGTGAAAGCTTTCAAGCATAATAGACCTGGTGCGATAACGGAGTTATCGCACCAGGTCTATTAGTTAAACATTATGGAGGACTGTATGGATTTTATACATAAAGAGGACGCCATCTACGCTGAAGATTCAAACGGCACGGTTATCGCAGAAGTTACTTTTCCAGCAGAATCAGAGCACATTATCCGCATTGATCACACCTTTGTCGATAATTCACTGCGCGGTCAAGGAGTTGCCAGTAAACTTATAGAACAGGTAGTCGATTACGCAAAAAAGGGCAATAAAAAAATAAAACCAGTTTGCTCATATGCAGTGCAGTGGTTTAAGATGCACCCTGAATCCGCTCCGCTGTTAGCTTAAATCTCAATACACTAGACGCTAAAAAAGATAGAAAAAAAGTGCATAATACTGCCTGCAAGCACAAAGAGGTGCCAGACGCTATGCATCCATTTTACTTTTTTGAGAGCATAAAAGACAGTGCCTAGTGTATATAGCATACCCCCTATCACTAAAAACTTAAAACTAATCAAAGGCAAACTGCTTTTCAAAGGTCTCAGCGCAAAAAGAATAAGCCACCCCATAGGAATATAGGTGATAAATGAGAGCACGCGTATTCTACTGCCGAATACTGCATAACATACAATGCCCACTACGGCGCAGCCCCAAATAATGCCAAAAATAGTCCAGCCTACTGAACCGTAAAGCGGGCCTAAACAAAATGCTGTATACGTACCCGCAATAAGGACATAGATAGAACAATGATCCAGTATGCCGAATACTGCTTTAGCACCCTGCGGCAATGCATGATATAATGTAGATACTAGATACAAAATAATAAGCGATGAACCAAAAAGCGTAAAACCGGTAACATAGGCGGCCGCATGCCCTTGAGGCGCATAATAAGCCGCCCGCACTATTAATAAAACCAAAGCCGCAACTGCAAGGGCAGCACCAATGCCGTGTGTAATGGCATTAGCAACTTCTTCACCGCAGGTATACCGTTTCATACTGCTTTTAGGCATAGTTTTTTCCATTAATTAACCTTTAAGGTTATAGCGTTTCTTAAAGCGGTCAATGCGCCCTGCAGTGTCAACTAATTTTTGTTTACCAGTAAAAAAAGGATGGCATGCAGAACAAATTTCAACTTTTATATTTTTTTCTGTAGAGCTTGTTTCGATACTATTACCACATGCACAGGTAATAGTAGTTACATCATAATTAGGATGAATACCCTTCTTCATTTTAACTCCTCACACACAAGTATCCGTATGCTTCTTATATATTATTGGATAGTTCCTGAATTCATTGATTTTAGGAACACTTCATTATTCTTAGATTTCTTCATTCTGTCAATAAGTAACTCAATAATTTCAGTATCATCCATTGGGTTGATAACCTTTCTCAATACCCATATCCGCTGCAATTCGTCTTCGGTTAACAACAATTCTTCTTTACGCGTACCTGACTTTTTGATACTGATTGCCGGGAACAACCGTCTATCCGATAAGCGGCGGTCAAGGCTAATTTCCATATTACCGGTTCCTTTAAATTCTTCAAAAATCACCTCATCCATACGGCTGCCTGTTTCAACAAGGGCGGTTGCAATAATGGTTAAGCTGCCCCCCTCTTCCACATTGCGTGCAGCACCGAAAAACCGCTTAGGTTTATGTAGCGCATTGGAATCAACGCCTCCTGAAAGTACTTTACCAGACGTGGGCACCGTTTGATTGTAGGCGCGGGCCAACCGAGTAATTGAATCAAGCAAAATCACTACATCTTTTTTATGTTCAACCAGCCGCTTTGCCTTTTCCAATACCATTTCGGCAACCTGCACATGCCGCGTCGCTTGCTCGTCAAATGTAGAAGAAATAACTTCCGCACGAACCGTACGCTCCATATCGGTGACTTCTTCGGGACGTTCATCGATCAATAGCACAATGAGATACACTTCAGGATGATTGGCCGTGATAGCGTTTGCAATTTGCTGCATCAGGATAGTTTTACCGGTTCGAGGCGGGGCAACAATGAGCGCACGCTGGCCCTTCCCAATAGGACAAAATAAATTCATTATTCGGGTAGAAATGGCCTCCGTACTGGTTTCGAGGTCGAGCTTATCACGGGGGTACAAAGGCGTTAGCGTATCAAACGGAATGCGGCTTTGCGCTACAGAGACGTCTTCAAAATTAACCGTTTCAACTCGCAAAAGCGCAAAAAAACGCTCCCCTTCCTTTGGCGACCGAATTTGACCATACACCGTATCTCCTGTTTTTAAATTAAACAGCCTAATTTGACTCGGTGAAATATAAATATCATCTGAGCCCGGTAAATAGCTATTTTGCGGAGAACGCAAAAAACCATAGCCGTCAGGTAAAATTTCAAGTGCTCCGGAAGCAAAAATGATGCCGCCTTTTTCGGTATGTTTTTTTAAAATGCAAAAAATAATTTCCTGCTTCTTCATCGCAATCATATCATCATGCGGAATACCGTACTGAGCTGCCAAATTTCTGAGAGACTGCATACCCATCTTTGTTAACTGGTTAATCACAAGCTGCGCTTTAGGCTCCCCGTCTTCACTCACGGTATCCCTTGGTTCCGGCTTTGGGCTTCCCTCTATGCCAGCGGTATGCACCTTCCGTACCGGCTGACGGCGCGCTTTTTTCTCTGCCTCAGCAGGAACAGTATCAATCGTTAGTTTTTTACGGCCGCGCGTACGCAGAACCAATCTTTTTTCAGACACTTCTCCAGCAACTTCCCCGCCAGAATCAGTATTACTTTCGGGTTTCTCTCTACTGAGCTCACTGTGCACCGATGAAATTCGGTCACTGTGCTCAAGATCAAATTCGGGCTGTTTGCCGATATCTTCACCCGCGCTGTCAATATCACAAGCTGGACAGCGTACTTTTACCATCGTCATAAAATTCTCTCCATATTGGTATTGGGCACCTCGAAAAGCTAAAGCTGTTCAAGGTTTTCTTTGATTTTCGTTTGCGATGTTATGCTGATAAATGTACGTCCATGTACATTTATCAGCCGCGAGTTTCGGCAACGCCGAAACATCGCTTCTGCTAAAACTACCCGCCGTCCGTGGCAATGTTTAAGCGGTATAACCGCTTAAACATTGCAAGTTTTGCAAAAGACACAAGTTTTATCTTTTGCAAAACGTTGGCAGCGATAGTCATTCATGTTTATCGACTTATGAAAAACTCGTTATCAGCTATGCTGATGTTCAGCTATGCTGATG
>JBQNBR010000070.1:0-9853 GCA_052169815.1 Treponema sp. | reverse complement strand
TAATACCATTTTTGCAATTTTAAAAACCGGTGAACAATATAAGCCTGTTTATCCTTCTCAAGTCGATGTTTCAAAATTTGCTGACCAAGCGGTAAATTCTCAGCATTGAACTATTGACTTTTTATAGCAGGTCTCCCCACGAATAAAAATATAGTTTTCGAAACCTCAATACATCTGTTCTGTAGAACTATCTCTTTTGCAAATAGATGAATACGCCAAGAAATCGGCATTAGTTAAACGCTAGATAGAGCGTATCATGTATCCAAATGCGAGTTTGCTTTCGCAAACATCTTTTTTGCATGGAACCCCTGCCATCCGTGTCGGTATTGAAATACCTTTTGAAAATAAGCAGGGGAGATTGTAAAGAGGGTTCCCCCTCTTTACCCGTCGTTTTTCTTTTTATCGGAAAAAAAGAAAAATATCCCCTAATTAATTTTGAACTTAGAAACCTCCTCCGCCAGCGCCTCAATACTCTCTTTGTTTTTCCGTGTTATTTCATTAACTTCCTGCACTGCGCCGTTGATTTGTATCGAACCGGAGGTCATTTGATTCATACTGTCTGCTATTACTTGCGTAAGCGAATCGAGTTTTCGCATTTCTTCTGCAACTCCTTCACCACCTCTCAGTATTTCAGCAGAACCCGTTTGTACCTCTACGGTTACTATACTGATGGTCTTTATTGCATTCAATACTTCACGACTACTTTGCTCTTGTTCACGCATAGCTTTTATAAGACGGTTACTCATATCTTTTACTTGCTCAGACAGGGTAAATATGACATTGAACTTTTCTCCAGCAGTTTTAGATGAATCAGATAAGGTTTCAATTTCACCTGAAAGCATTTTAAGCGTTGTTGTAATAGTTTTACCCTGTACGCTTGATTCTTCGGCAAGCTTACGGATTTCATCAGCAACAACGGCAAAACCTTTACCCGCTTCTCCTGCATGGGCAGCCTCTATCGCTGCATTCATGGCAAGCAGATTAGTCTGGCTTGCAATATGCTGAATAACGCTGCTTGCCTCAAGTAAACCACCTGATTCTTCTGCTATCTTTTGAGTTACCGCAGTAGAACTGGTAATGGTTTCTCTCCCATCAGCGGTAGCTGCAGCAAGCGTTTTAATCGTATCATTGGTTGTATCAAGCGTTTGCGTAATAGAAGCGATGTTTGTCGCCATTTGCTCAACAGCGCTTGAAGATTGAGCGACACTGGCTGCTTGGTTTTGGATGCTGGCATTCAGCTGCTTTATAGTTCTAATGATTTCTTCAACAGTTGCAGCCGTCTCGGTAACACTGTCCGCTTGAATTTGGGTTTGCTGTTTTACTCCATTGACAGAGGCATTTATCTGATGCACTGCACTAGCAGTTTCAGTCATGTTATTTGAAAGCAACGAACCAATTTTTTGCATATTTTCTGTGCTTTTATCAACTGCGCTAATGGATACGCCAATTTTCTCTATCGTTTTGTTAAAGAATTTTGCAAGCTCAGTTATCTCGTCGTTGCCATACACAGGAAGCCGCACCGTCAGATCACCTTCACCATCAGAAATATTTTGTAGAGCACGAACAGTCTTTTTTATGGGGCGCACAATAGTCCGAGCAATAAAGTACACAACAACTAATGTAATAATAAGTATGGTTATACCAATAATACCCATAGAATAACGCAGTGTCTGTATAGTCCCCATAAATTCTTCATATGGTGCTTTAATAATGACTGTCCATTCCGTCGTGCGTATCTTTGAAAACGAGGCAATCTCAAGTTTTCCATCTCTATAAAAATAATCCGTAGTCGAAACCTTTTCAGTCAGCGCACGTTGCTCAAAAGCTGCTACAGCTGCAAGAGTAGTATCTTGTTTTGCTTTTTCAATAATATTTTCTTCTTTATTTACAAGATCAGAATCAATATGCGCAATTACTGTACCAGTTTTACCTATGATATAACAATGCCCTGTATCACCAATAACGATGTCATTGATCAAATTTGAAAGTAATTGCCCGTCAACAGCAGCTGATAATACCCCTATTATCGTATGTTTATCATCATACATAGGTACATTACAGCGTATTTGCAATTTTCCTGTTGCACGGCTTAAGCGCGGTTCCGAAATAAAATAGTTCCCTTTTACAGCTGCTTGAAACCACTCACGATCTTGTGTATCAATAGTTTTTACAGCATCACCATCTAGCACATATGCAATTCCATTTACATCACACAGTGCAAAAGATTCGATAATTGGATGCCGCTGGGCTTCTATATCAAGATAGGATAATTTTTGTAAAATCGTAGCTGTGTTACAGCGTAACGAAGATTCCCTCGTTAACCCTTCTATAAATTGAAGAAGTACCGCCAATCTTTTATCAATAATTTCTGCTGTATCAAAAGCCTTGTCTAAAAAATGCTTTTCAACCTTTTCGGTTACCGCTTTACGAGCAAGACGAAGGGCCAAAATAGCCAGTATGACTCCTGCAAGTAGAATCAACAATCCAAAAACTATAACTAATTTATTTAAGATAGAACCATGTTTTTTCATGTATCCTCCAAATTTTTATACATCAACTATATCAAAAAAATGTATGTAGTACAGTACATTTTTCTTAATTATTTTTACGTTGTTGTGTCTATCTCGATATCGAACGCTCATGAATATTTTTTATGCATAAACCACTCTTTACCAAATTCCCATACCTCTTTGCATAATTAATGTTACCACGATAGTACCTATCCAACAGCATGCTCCTAATACCAGCGGCTTCAACCCCGTTTTTATAAGTACAATAAGATTACTATTTAATCCAATGGCAGCCATCGACATAATAAGAAAGAATTTACTTATTTCTTTTAAAGGGGCAAACACTTTAATGTTTAGACCACGGTGTATTAATACCGTGGTAATACAAGAGGCTGCAATAAAATATAAAATAAAAAAAGGAAATGTTTGCCTAAGGCTAATTGTTTTCTGTTGACCATCCTTTTTTCCAAACATAGTGCGTAGTCCAACAAGACCAAACACCAGTGGTATAACAGAAAGGGTTCGGGTAAGCTTTACAGTAATAGTTTTATCCAACGTTTGAGACCCTAGTTTCCACATATTGTCCCATGTAGTGGCAGCCGCTCCTGCTGCTGATATATTATTTATTGCAGTTCCTGCAAACAAAGCAAATGGTTCACCTGATGAAGTACTTAATCCTATAGCATGAGCAAACGTCGGAAACAATAATGTCGATAGAATATTAAATAAGAAAATAACGGAAACGGTCTGTGCAATATCTTCATTATCGGCAGAAATAATCGGTGATATAAAAACAACTGCAGATCCACCTCCCACAGCAGAGCCGATACCGATTAAGGTTGCGATAGCTGCCGGTATTTGCATCAATTTATACAATAAAAATGCAATTAATTGAGAAATAGTAATAGTACAGATAATAATAGGCAGCGATTGCTTGCCCGTTTGAAATATCGTATTAATATCCATCCCAAAACCAAGTAAGATAACAATAAATTGTAATAATTCATTTGAGGTAAATTTTAACCCGGCAATGGCTTTCGTTTTATTTTTCCATATCAGTGCCAGCAACATCCCACTTATGATTGCAATAATCGGCCCGCCAATAAGAGGAAATTGCTTTTCAAAAAACCACGAAGGAGTTGCAATCAGTGCAGAGATGGCAACACCAAACCATACGTTTTGCATTTTCGCTAGTAATGCATTTTTCTTACTAAGCTTAAAAGAAGGTATATTCTTTATATATACAGCATACGGAATACTTAACTCTTTACGAAACCCTGAATCCACGTCTAATAGTGTCGCTCTAAAATTTTTTTCAGTATCAAAAAACATTTGCAATTCTATTGTAGACTTCCCTTCTTTTCCTAGTTTAAGATTATCAAGAGAAAGCGATGCGAAATAATGACATTGTCGTCCCATTTTTTCTACCAAGACAACACGAAGCTTCCGTTGAGCAGGATAAGCTGTCGTTAAACGAATCTTTTTAGGATATAAAGAACCTTTTTGTATTACTGGAACAAAACTTCCATCAGCAAGTTTTATCCCTATTTTTGATGGCATAATAAGTCACTCCTATTTTTTTATTTTTTAGTATAGTGAAGAATAGCGAAGTAAATATGTATACAATACCATATTGCAGCATAGTGCTAAAAGTATAGCTGAAGGGGAACCTCTAAAACTGCAAGCCTGTCGGCCTGTTCTGTAAGGAAATGCTTATCATATCAGCTCGCCCGGATTGCGAATCAGTTTTCTAGAGGTTTTCGTAGGCTTACTTGCCGATATTCTTCATAAGTTATAAATTATGAAAAACTCGTTATCAGCTTTGCTGATGAAGCACACCAACCTACTATTATCCTATACAGTGAACATTGAGTGTCTGTCTCTCAAATGACAGAGCCCTTTACTTTAGTCTATTTTATAAAGATTGTCCATCAGGGGAAGTTACAACTTATCGTATTTCTTCTCTGTTATCGCTTTTAGGACAGAACGTAGCATTACCTTGTAGAAAAATAAGATTTTTGTATAATACTTATTTTATGACGATAATTGAAAAATGCCGTGGCACCAAAATATATGATATATTAACTGAAATTGAAACACTATATGCTGATATAGACCGATGGCAGGGTGCATGGAAAGAAAAAACGCCGTCTCCTTGCCCTGATGGCTGCGGACATTGTTGTGAGAATTTTGAGCCAGCGGTGTATGAAGCTGAAGCATTATATCTTGCAGCCTGGCTCATTGAACATCAACAGGCACGTGCTCATGCACTTTCTTTATGGAGTCAAAATGATATACGGACAGCAGGCTGCTTTTTATTTGATCCGCATAATACTTATCATTGCACTGTTTACGGAGGGCGTTGTTTAATATGCCGTCTATTTGCATATTCAGGCGTACGCGGTAAAGATGCAAGACTAAAATGGAAACCATGCAAATTTATCCCTCTTAATAAAGCTACCGCTGTAAGTTGGCAGCATCGCGAATATGACGAAGAAGAATTATACCAGTATTTTAAAGCACTACCGCCCGATATGGCAAGCGCCTCCGTACGCCTGTTGGCATTGCACCCTGAAGATACCGTTCCTCGCCCACTTCGAGAGGCATTACCGGCAGCTATTAAAAAAATAAAATTAATTCTCTATTTTTTATCGCAGTCAACTTCTCCAAATCCAGACATGCCTTCACCCAGTCCTTTAAGCGCATAAATATTCTCTTTACGTTTAATGCATCTTGAATCCGTTCTAAAATGTTTATACCTTAAACTTCCCTACCTCCGTTGCTAAATTCTTAATACTGGCCTTATTCCGTTGCGTAATCTCGCTTACTTCCTGTACCGCAGTGCTGATTTGCACCGCTCCTGAAGCCATTTCATTCATGTTGTCGGTGATAACACGGGTAAGGCCATCCAATTTGCGCACGTCTTCTGCCATCTTTGTTCCGCCTTTAAACATATCTGTGGAACCAGCTTGCACTTTTACGGTTACGGTGTTAATAGTTTTAATCGCACCGAGGATCTCTTTGCTCCCGTTTTCCTGCTCTCGCATCGCTTCTATCAGGCTATTACTCATATTTTTCACGTGTCCAGAAAGATTAAAGATCGTTAGGAACCGCAATGATAATAACCAGTTTATTATTTATAAGAGAGATAAAGGGCTCACCCCTATACGGCTTTTCACGATAATTCTTAAACCAATCGGTAGAAGAGATATCGCTTACTCTGCCATCCGGTAAATGCCCCATTCCTTCAAGTGTGACCTATATTTTATATACACAGAAGCCATTATCTCCCCTGCTTGTTCAATTTAAAAAGGGCTGTTTCGGATATAAATTTAGCCGATATATCTCTGTTGTTCTCTGAAAGTCTTTTCATATCAGCGATACGCAATCCAATATGGTTAGCTTGAGTTTCTATCTCGGACGTAGCTGATTGAAAAGACACCGCTGAATCTTTTAACGTTGACATATGCGCTAACACTGCTGCAGAGCCGTTGCCTATATCACCTGCACTTTCGACCACTTTTTCGGTAACGGTTTTTATAACATCAAGCGTTTCGATAATTTGTCTACTGCCGGTATTTTGTTTTACCATCGCCTGATGAATGGCAGCAACTACTTTCTCATTACTATTTATCTTTTCAACGGTATGCTTAAACATGGCACCGGCATTCTCTGAAGCTTTGGACACATCGGTAATATTTTGCATAACGCGGCTCAGTATATCTGTTATCTCATGCGAAGACACCGTAGTATTTTCCGATAACTTACGGATTTCATCGGCAACAACCGCAAAGCCCTTTCCTGCTTCCCCTGCATGTGCCGCTTCTATAGCAGCATTCATTGCTAATAAATTAGTTTGACTTGCAACTGTGGCAATGACCGTATTGGCTTCAATTAACTTCTGAGACTGCTCAACGGCAGCGGTAATTAAATCGGTTACCGTAACCATCAGCCGCATACCCTGCTCTGAATCCGTCGCCAGCTGTTTAAAATCCTTTTCAAAAGTATCAATATTACCCGTAATAGAATGAATATTGCTGAGCATTTCTTGAACTGCAGAAGAAGACTGGTGAAGCGTTTCATTTTGATCTCTAATATGATTATTCATCGTATCAATAGCATTATCAATAGTATGCATCGTTTCAAGCGTTGTGTTCACGGCAGCAGTTTGCTGTTCTGCATGATTAAGCAAATCCTGCATATTGACTTGAATGCCTTGAATACTGCCGGCAATATTTGCAGATTGATTATCTAAATCCGTCGATATCGTTTCAGAGGCTGCCGCACTCGCTTTTACTGATGCAATAATGCGGCATAAGGTTGCCGTAACTGAATTAATCATTTTTCGAATATGGGCAACCTCATCTTGCTTTTTACTTTCGGTGAGGTGAATCGTTAAATCACCTTCATTCATTTCTGCAAGCCGCTTTTCAGCTTCTATTAACGGAGCAGTAATACGATTTGCAAAAATGAGGATAAAGATAATTCCCACTATAAAAAAGATAACAATAATAGTTATATATACCTTGATAGCTGCCGCATTTTTACGATTCAAATCACCTTGTACAATCTGAATATCTTTTTGAATGTCATCATAGTAATTACCCGAACTAATAATCCAATTCCAAGGAGCGAATTTAATAGAATATGTTCGTTTAGGAGCCACCGTAACACCATCAGCCTTTGTAAAATAAAACTCGGAAAAGCCTCCGCGCGGCTCCGCATTAACGGTTTTAACAATCGTCTGAATAATGGCCGTACTGTTTTTGTCTACCAGCGCTATACGGTTTTGTCCTTCGTTCTGAGGAAGAATAGGGTGCGCAACCAATATAAAATCGGTAGAATCAATCCAAAAATAACCGGATTTATCATCGCCGTATCTAAGCCCTTTAATGAGAACTATGGCCTGCTGCTGCGCTTGTTCTTCTGTTAGCAAGCCTTTGGTTTGTTGATCGTAGAAAACTTCCAGCAATGAAATGACATTTTGAACCTGACCGCGAACCTTCTCATCATATCCTTTCATGCTCGTGCTATAGATATGGTCGAGCACTGTGACATAGTAATCCTTCATGCTAATAAACAAAATAGTACCTATTCCTGCATAAATACTCGTTAATAAGATAAGGATCATGACAATCAACACCGCTTTGATGCTTTTCATAGCTTACACCTCCAAATTCCACGGTATTCCGCAAATAACTGTTACTCTATATGTTTGATAATATAATAAGTACGACAAATAGTCCATAAGTACACTAAACAACGTTAAAAACATTATAAAGTAAATAAAGATTTCGTACGAGATAGCATCAATCAACAATCCCACCGCTGAGTAGTACACCCTCCGCACGAATAAACTATCACATTGCACAGAGCCCCCATATCAGAAGGCATTTGCCTGAGCAACCAAGCGCTTGTGCAGCATACCGGCTTTGTATATACTCATCAAAACATGAAAACAAAAGAGAGGCGTATTATAGAGCTCATACGGGAAGGGCTCGCTCTGTTAGCTATTGAAGATCCTCACGCACAGCTGCAAAACTATTTACTGCAATATCTGCACGAACTGACCGTTTTCAATGCCGCTTTTAATTTAGTCAAGGCAGAAAATGATGAAGCGATTGTTATCCAGCACCTGCTCGACAGCCTTGCACCGTGGAACCTATTTGCAAAAACGATAGCCGAGCATACGGAAAGCCGCCCCTGCCTTATTGCGGATGTAGGTTCCGGCGCAGGTTTTCCGGGCATTCCCCTCGCCTGCCTTTTTCTTGCCCAACATGCTGCTGCACAATGCACCCTGATTGAGCGCATGCAAAAGCGCTGCGCCTTTCTTGAAAATGTGCAGGCTATGCTGAATCTTACCAATACTAGCATTGCCAAAGTTGAGGCGGAACGCGCCCCCGCTGATTATTTTGATATCGTGGTATTCCGCGCTTTTAGGCCGCTTGATTGTAGTATGCTGCAAACGCTTCAAAAAAGGCTCCGCAGCAGCGGGTTTTTAGCGGCATACAAAGGCAAGCGCAGCGCAATCGAAGCGGAATTGCATGCACTCGGCGACCGGAAGCCGGAACATCGGATCATACCGCTTACCGTTCCCTTCCTTAATGCCGAGCGCCATCTTCTGATCATCCCAAAAGCGTAGTACATTTGTACTTACACTGCGGCAACGGCGTAGGTATCTTTTTCCTTTACAAAAGCAGCCAAGAGCGATAGCACAAGAGCCGCCAAAACACCGAGCATACTGTAATATTTTATATCACTGACTGCTGCGTAAAAACCTAAACCGCCCCCTGCCACTATAGCTGCGATTGCAAGTTTTTCATTCATTCTCCGCTCGTTATAGGTCACCATCGCAATAAAAACAGGCGCTACGATACCGCTCACATAGATATCATTGGCTGCAAAGAGAAAACCTAAAATATTTTTACCGCAAAACGTAAGAGCGAGCGCTGCAGCGGCAAACACAACGGTAAACAAGCGGTATGTTGTAAGCGATTTTGTGTGCAATAGGTCATTACAGAATACACTGCTTGCAGTGATAAGACAGGAATCCGCCGAAGATATAATAGCAGACAAAAGCACAATGAGCAGCACAACGCCGAGCGACGTCGGCAGCAGCTGAAAAATTTCATTGGTTAAAATGGTATCGCTTAGTGTATTGGCAGTAATGAATTTTTTTGATAAAAGACCTACCATTACCACCAAAAATGAACCAAGTAAAATCCCAACAGCCGCAAAAAGAGCTCCGCCTACTGCATGTTTTTCATTTTTTGCACTGAGAATACGGGCAAAAAGCATGGGACAGACTACATAGCTGCCGCCTAAAATGACCATATAATAGCTCCACGTATCAAATCCGAATTTTTCATTAAAAAATTCAAATTTGACACTTTGAATCGGAGCGCCTTTAAAAAAGACAAACCACAGTACTATGAGTAAAAAGCCGCTTAAAATAATGATGGTTTGAATGAGATCGCTTCTTAAAATACTCGCTTGCCCGCCCAAAATTGAATAAACAACGATTAAAAATGCTCCTACAAAAAGAGCTGCTTGGAACGGAACCTGGGCGATTGAGGCAATAATCCGGGCGGCAGCTGAAAATTGCGCTGCCAAAATCGCACTCCACGCAATCACAATCACTATCGACGCAATAAAGCGAGCTCTTTTACCGATGTAGTACTCAAGCATCTGCGGCATGGTGAGGGCTTTGGAATTCGACACTTTTTTAGCTAAAAACACGGTTAACAGCATAAAGCCGCACACAGCGCTTAAAAGCCACCAAATAGCGGCAAACCCAATCTCATAGCTCAATCCGACGGTTCCAATGGTGGCGCTCCCGCCGA
>JBQNBR010000069.1:0-10459 GCA_052169815.1 Treponema sp. | reverse complement strand
TGAAAATAGGTGGGCAGATGCTAGGAGCGTATAAAAAACACCCACAGGCGTACTAGATGTACGTCGAGGACGGTTTTTTATTAAGCGACAACGCAGATGCCCACCTATTTTCAAAAGGTCGAAACTCGCGTCAAAGGATTGACATTATCGTCCCTATTAAAAGCTGCGGTGTACCCTGTGTTTTGTGTATACTGCGGCTTTTTGTGTTTGTAATGGTAATGCCGGTACTGTTTTCAACTTGTTCTTTTTACACTTCATGCCTTTTTGTGCATGGAGAAACAATATTTCATATCATAAAGGCATATAGTCAAAAGGAGGACGTATGGCGAATTATTATTGTCAATATTGCGGACAACCGTTTTCGAGTATTCAAGCCTTAACCAATGCAAGATGTCCAAAGCATCCAGATGGTTTTGGAAAAAGCAATCACGTGCCGGCATTATGAGGTAGTTATGGAAAACGGATGTTACGAATGTGATGAGAATGGCAATGCAACACACAACAAGGTTCCTTCAAAGCTGGAACAGGCAGTAGACATAGCATCGAAAACTGAAAAGCTAGTTACAAAAGTTTCAGATACTTTCAATACTGCTACTTCTAGTGAACTCGTATATGAAGGACTAGTAAAAGGCGTTTTGCAATTACGGGCAGGGTCTATGAAAAATGCTTCAGGATATATTTGGTTAAATAAGGATGAGTGTATGGCTACAGATTTTAGAAACATAGTGCAGATTTTCGATCGTTTTGAAGACTATACCAATCAAGTGGTTCAAAACTGTGCTGAATTTACGGAAAATGCACAATTAGTGGGAACTACAATAGGAGCAGGTGCCGGTGCGCTTGCTGACGCATTTTCTTCTGACCGGGGCGGAAATATGCCGGCGGTGTATTGCAGCTGCTCTGCTTTAGGGGCATTACTCCTTCTTGCAGTCAAAGGCTATCAAAAGAGAACCGCTGAAAGGTATTCTGATTATTATTACATTAAACATATATCAGATAATTGTCTTGACTTTGAGTTTCGGGAAACTTCTTACGAAATGGAATCGGAGATACCTCAACTTGATTCAAATAATTTAGAATGCATCGCGGATGACAATCAGGAAGATTCGATCGATGAATTACTGAAACTTCAAAAAGCGCTTGAAGATTCAGAAAAGAAATAGTTGGAGGTGTATATTATGTTTGTTTCATCCCTCATTGCTTTTATAGCTATTAGTATAGTATTTCTTTTAAAATGTAAGTGCAATAAGCAATTAAAGTATTATATATGTGCCGGATATATTGTAATTTCGTTTCTTTTCAATGCATACATGTATAGTGTACATGGTGCTCCTGTTACATGGTACGAGGGAGCTTTATATCAAGTTTTTGAATTCTTGATTACATTGACATTATTTCATAAAGAAAATGTAACAGGAATTTACGGAACTATGATAACACTTAGCATGGCACTTGCAGGTTTTTCATTTTTTAATGGAGGCGGTACTGTAGCATATTTAGGGATTCTTGGCGGTATTGCAATCGGTAATATTCTTGCTGTTATTCTTAATGCCGGCTATTTGTCTGTTTTAAGGAGCAGAACACGGGTTGTATACGATGACTTTGAAAATACCGCTGAAGCTGATTTTGAGGTAAGTTCATATCAAGAAAGGAATAGATTGACTACTCAAAAGGATGGAGGAAGCAGTTTTTCAGGAACATATTATCAAGAAAAAGATATACAAGCTGCTCAACAGATTGTTGAAGACAATTTTGCAGCGCCGGCTTATCAAGAAAAAGATGAACCAGCTATTCAAACTAATACTGAAAGTAGTCGCGCAATCATATCCGACAACGGAAAAAATAAGTGGGTTGCTCTGTTATTGTGTCTTTTCTTAGGTATACTGGGTGCACATAGATTCTATGAAGGGAAGATCGGTACCGGTATTTTATGGTTATGCACAGGAGGTCTTTTGGGAGTTGAAATACTGATAGATTTAATTAGCTTGTTATTTAAGCCGAATCCATACTATGTATAAAAAGAAGATGATATTTTTCACCGTGAGGACCAATGTATGGTTGATGGCTTATAGCCCCTGTAAAAAGAATTGTGCAAATGGCTGAAAAACACTGCGAGTTTGCCTTGCGGCAAACGTCGGTGATTGACGTATGCGCATTCCGCTCACGAATGCACCAGGTGATAGCAGGTTACGGACGGCAGTGCACCGCCTCATGACGAGCAATCTTATCCGACATGATTATTTTTATACTGATAATTACCATCACTGTAACTATCCCCATTTTTCAGCAATCCACGTATCAGGGGTATCTTCGTCAATGCCGTCGCCGAAAATTGCTCCCACGAGCACCACCTTCTTCCCGCTTTTCCGGTACGGTTCAGCATAGCCTTTCTTTTTTATCTGCTCAATTGCTTCCTGTGCCGTACCGCTTCCGGCAAGCTTGAACTCAAACACGTAAATAGTCGACTGTGTATATACCACGCAATCTGACCGCCCCCGAACGCTCACCACTTCCGCTTGCGTAAACTGTCCCATCAGCGTGAATAGAATGTAGAACGCTATTTGATAATCCCGTTCCCGCATCTTCGTGTTCTTTTTTGCTGCCATGCTATACGGCAAGCCTGCACAGGCGGTATACAACCGCTCCATAAACCCTTCTACATTGCCTTTTTCAATATCCCGTATAAAACTACCGATAAACAAGCCGCTTTTGTCTTTCGGAATTGCCGTATATGCAGGTACTAAGTTATCTAAAAAGCCGTATTTTACCTCATCATTCGGAAAGCCGAGTTTATACAATCTAAACCGCCCGTCAAATGCTTTAATCGTTAAATACCCCGATTGAAACAGTATCGGGATGGGGTTTTGCATCTCAGGCCGGTAATCCTGCAGGGCACTTTCACTCATCTCCGCTTCTTCCAGTATTTCCCGCACATTGCCGGTTTGCTTTTGTAAAAACTGCACCAAAAATGTCGGCGTTCCGGTAGAAAACCAATAGCTGCCGAGTTCCCGCTTTGCAAAGGCATTCAGTAAACTAAACGGATTATACACGCCTTCTGTTTCAGGATGAAAATGATACCCGTCATAGTACTGTTTCAGTGCTGCAAGGGTTTCGTCATAACTGAGCCGTTGCCTTTCACCAAGCGCTTGTATTTCAATAGGAAAACACTGCTTCAGCTCCGTTTCTGTAATGCCGCAGATACCGGCATAGCTTTCTTCAAGGGAAATGTCGCGTAGGTTATTTAAATCGCTAAAAATGCTCACCTTGCTGAATTTGGTTACACCGGTAAGGAAGGCAAAGCGCAGATACTGATCACTTGACTTTATCACCCCGTAAAAGCCTTTCAATATTTTGCGGTAGATTTCGTTTAATTCAAGATTGTCATTCATGGTTTCTAATAAGGGCTTATCGTATTCGTCTACCAGTACCACTACCCGCTTGCCGGTTGTTTCGTAGGCTCGGCGGATAATACCGGCAAAGCGGCTGGAAAAACTGTTTTCTGCCGGCTCAGTCCCATATTCTTTTTCCCATAAAGAAAGATGCGTATATAAAATCGTTTCAAGGTTGCTTACATCGCGATAGCTTTCAGCATTAAAATCCAAGTACAGCACCGGATATTTTTGCCAGATTTCTCGTTTGTCGGCTTGTGCTTCTTCCAAGCCTTCTATCGCAAGACCCTTAAACAGCTTTTTTTGTCCAAGAAAGTATGCTTTTAACGTTGAAAGAAACAAGCTTTTGCCAAACCTGCGCGGACGGCTTAAAAAATAGGGAGTGGCGTACTGAAGAAGATCCCACACATAGCTGCTTTTATCAACGTACAGATAGTGCTCATTTCTTAATTTTTCAAAGCTCTGTATGCCTATCGGCAATTTCCGTGTCATTTCCATGCTATACCTCTTTTCTATTACAGCTGTTATCGTTCAGTATACTACATTTATTCATTACAATTAAGCCATCCTCCGGAAAGCAATTATCGCCTTATTGACATATTTCAGTAAAATTAGATATACTGTAAGCCTATTACTTTATGTTAGGGATATTTTAAGGAAAAATATGCCGAAGGATAATCGTTGGCGGATAGCAAGGGTTTACGGATAAATGAACAAATCCGTGTTCGAGAGATACGGTTGATTGATGATGAGGGTGCACAAAAGGGTATTGTTTCCACCCTTGAAGCGCTTAGGATGGCTCAAGACGTTAATCTTGATCTTGTCGAAATTGCACCGCAAGCAGATCCTCCTGTTTGTAGAATTTTAGATTATGGCAAATACCGTTTTGAAATGGAAAAAAAGCTCCGTGATTCCAAGAAAAAACAAAAACTGCAAATTCTAAAAGAAATACGTATGCAGCCTAAAATAAATGAACATGATCTAGCATTCAAAGCGCGGCATATACAAGATTTTCTTAATGACGGCGATAAAGTAAAGGTAACAGTCCGCTTTCGGGGGCGGGAATTAGCTCATACTGAACTAGGCTTAGAAGTGTTACAAGCTGTGCTAGCCAAATTAGGTGGTGAATTCACGGTCGAAAAACCGCCTGCCATGGAAGGCCGCACAATGTCCATGACACTTGCGCCTAAATCAAAAAAATAAGGCAAGAGGTGTATATATGCCAAAAATGAAAAGCAAAAGCGCTGCTGCAAAACGATTCAAATTTACCGGTAACAAAAAGATAAAATATAAGCAAATGAATTTACGCCATATTTTAACCAAAAAGTCTCCTAAGCGTAAACGCGAATTACGGAAAACTGGTATTTTATCAGAAGCCGATAGCAAAAAAATTCGCAAACAGCTTTTACCCTACGGGACACATTAACACTCTTTTATCACAAGTTAGGAGAATACTATGCCACGATCATTATGTTCAAATAAAAGAATTCATAGACGCAAAAAGATTTTAAAACAAGCCAAAGGATTCCGCGGTCGACGCGGCACAAACTACAAAGCTGCAAAAGATGCAGTTGTCAAAGCGCTCCGCCACAGTTTTGAAGCCCGCCGTGACCGTAAAGGCGACATGCGCCGCTTATGGATTAGCAGAATTAATGCAGCTGTCCGTGCAGAAGGGATCAGCTACTCCCGCTTTATTGCTGGTATTGCAAAAGCCGGTATTCAATTAAACCGAAAAGCGCTATCGAATATGGCTATAGAAGACCCTACCGCTTTTAAAAGTGTGGTAGAGCAATCCAAGAAAGCATTAGGAGCATAAACTATGGTAACCCTCGATCAAATTAGTCAGCTTGAAACAAAAGTGGAAAAAGCAATTCAGCTTATTCAATCCTTAAAAACAGAAAATGATTCCCTGCGGCTTGAGATTCACGATAAAGACAATCGAATCGCAGAATTGGAAAATCTTATTCTAGTGTTCAAAAATGATCAAATCAAGATCGAGGAAGGTATTATCAATGCGCTTAATCATTTAAGCGCATTTGAAGATACCATATATCAAACCAAATCTGACGTTACCGATAGCCCTGCTGAAGCTGCACCGCTTGAACAGACAACCCCTGAACAGGAAAAACCGGAAGAACCTTCAAACACCGATGCTTCCTGGTATGACGAGGGAGAAAAAACATCTTCCGATACTGCTGAACAGATGGAAATCTTTTAAGCATGGCAGAACGCAAAGGACACTTGCAAATCAACTTATTGGAGACCTCCTTTGTAATTGAAGCTGATGAACAAAATGAATATTTAGAGGCTATCTACAACCACTACGCAAAAGTTGTAGTGGAGGTTGAAAAAACAACCAAATTGCACGATCCGCTTAAAATTGCTATTATCGCTGGTATTCTGCTTGCCGATGAAATCACAAAAGAACACCTAAGCCCAAGTGAAGCGTCATTTTTTTTAAAAGAGATGACGGCAATAGAGCAATCCACCCAAAAAATGATAGACGCTATTGATTCTGTAATCTGCTCAGACTCGCAAGGCGGCCCTGTGCAGCCATAATTAAGTGATGAAGCTTTTTGTAGACGCTGATTCGTGTCCAGTACGCATACGAGAGATCATCAGCAAAACTGCATACCGTTTGCGCACAGAAGCGATATTTGTTGCAAACCGTTTGATTGCTATTCCTGAAAATGCGTTCTGTACCAGTGTTATCACCTCAACTGATCCGCAAGCCGCTGATTCTTACATTACCGCCCATGCCACACCGGGCGACCTCGTTATTACCCGCGATATTCCCTTAGCAAAATTACTGATTGATGCTCACATCTGCGTTATTAACGATAGAGGTGCGGTGTATACTGCCGAAAATATCGGAGAACGGCTCTCTCTCCGTAATTTTATGTATGACCTACATGCAAACGGATTAATGCCAGAAAGAAGCAAAACGTTTGGGAAAAAAGACATCGCCGCATTTGCACAAGCATTAGATAGAGAAACACGACGTCTTATACATAATAATCCTTGATTCTTTTGATTTGCGGTAAAATTTCAAAAAAAGCATCAACAATTTCAGGATCAAATTTACTGCCACTTAAGTGCTGTATTTCTTTCAACACTTCATCTTCCTGCCAGGAATCTTTATACGCCCGTTTAGAACACAAAGCATCATACACATCTGCCAATGCCGTAATGCGCGCCCCAAGCGGGATTTCTGTTCCAATAAGGCCTTGCGCGTGAGTTCCTGCTGCGTTATACTTTATAATCTTACCGGTACTGACGTCAACATGGCCGGGGTACCCAGTGCCGTCCCAGTTTTCGTGATGCCACAACGCTATTTCCCTCGCCATAGAATCAACAAAGCTATTGCCAGACGAAAAAAGCTTAGAGCCCAGTATCGTATGATTTTTCATAACTTCGTATTCTTCATAGGTAAGTTTGCCCTGCTTTTTCAAAACGGCATCAGGTATGCCTATCTTGCCGACATCATGCAGCATAGCAGCAATCTTAAGCGCATCCCTAAATCTTTCCCGCTTATTCCGATTGATATTGTGGTTAAAAGCCCAGCGATCGTATATTTCTACGGAATAATTGGCAACCCTATGCACATGCATACCCGTTTCTTTGGGATCACGCATTTCGGCCATTTTAATCATGCGTAAAATCATTTCACGGGTTAGCGAAGCGTGCATAAGGGGAGCAGTAGCATTCGCAGCAAAATGCGACAAGAACATCTCGTCATCGGAGGTAAAGGCGCGCGGCTTGTACTGATCGTCAAGCGCATTCAGCATCTGCACAACACCCAAAACCTCGCCCGATATATCAATCAGCGGCATGGTAAGCGCAGAAACCGTTTTATAACCGGTTGTCACATCCGTAATTTTCCCAAACCGATACGGTTTATCAGCGCTAATAGCATAGACATCAGGCTCATTAATGAGCTGCTTAGTGCGTGCGGCGTAGCCAGCTATCGTAGTATCATCAATCGGAAAAGAAAAAATACTAAATGGCAACTTTTCACCCGCGCGCATCTTGCTTTGCAAGGTATCATTTTGCGCATAGTGAATGGCTAAATCCTTACCTTCAACCAAATAAATAGAACCTGCGTCTGCATGCAGCACTTGGCGGGCTTCAGTTAAAATATTTTCCAATAAAATATCTTTATCGCGTATGCTGTACAGCCGCGAGGTGGTATTAAGAATCTCAAACAAAATATCTTCGCGCGTTTTTGATACAAGATTTGCTTCCATAACCGCTACCTTTTACTTTTTACTTAGTATCTCAACTTCGGTTGCCTTGCCGTTTCTATCCGCAGATGTTTCTCCTTGAGGATTGGGATGCTTAAACACTTTAAAATTAACGATAGTACCTTCAATAATTTTTTTCTTCCGTGAAGCTTTGTTTAAATTGGTTATGACAAAATAAAAATCCCCGTAGTCGCCGGCATCGATGATGCCCCAGTTCTCTTTAAAAAACTTAATCCGCCCCGTCAGCTTACCGCATTCTTCAGTTTCATCAATTGTTTTAATCCAATGATTAGGCGGTACCAGTGTATCAGCTGTCATCTCGTACTGATCAGAAAGCGCCTCCAAGATTTCCCGCAAGGTATTATGATTGTACGATCGAGGATCAAATTCAGGCGCACTTCTGCGGATGGACTTACCCAAATCGGAAAGGCTCACCCACCCTTCTTCAGTCATGCGCGAATTTTTATAAGCATGGCTGATGAGCTTTTTAAGCGATTCAAAAGGAGATGATACGTTCTCTGCACGTTCATCAGTACTATCCAGATTTTCCAAGTACTTAAATTCATTACAGGCGTTAACCCATAGCGCTTTTGCATTTTGCTTGCCGATCCCCAGCACATAGAGCCCGTACTCCCGTAATTTTAACGCAAGACTATAATAATCCGAATCGGTAGAGACAATACACACCGCATTGATATTTTTATGAGTATTCGCAAGCTCAATCGCATCCATAATAATGGTATTATCAGTTGCATTCGGTCCATTGCGAAACTGCTGCACCGGACGGACAGGGATTTTTTCAAGCCACGCTTTCCAGCCGTTCATATTGGGAGTTGTCCAATCTCCATATAACCGCTTAATGAGCAGCTCTCCTTCCTTAGAGACCTCCGTAATGATAGCTTCCAAAAAGGAAGGAGGAATATTATCGCCATCAATTAATAAAACATATTTCCTTTCCATAATATATAAACCACTACTATTAAACCTGGTGCGGAAACATCCGCTTCTGAACAGAACGCGCACGCCCTGTTCGACAACTTACGTTTCAGAACAGGGCTATTATAATATATTCCTGCTGTTTTGATAAGAGGGAACTTACACGTACACTAGAGATTTAGCAACACTGCACCTCAATGTATCTACCAAGATACCGCGACTTGATAAGTGGGTACCTCGAAAAACTCAAGCCTATTGGCTTGTTCTGTAAGGAAATAATTATCATATCCGCTAACGCGGATTGCGAAACAGTTTTTCGAGGTGAGCTTTGCTCACCGGTTTTCTTTGATTTTCATTTGCGATGTAATTCTATAAGTATCCATTTTATAAAGACTTATGGAATTACTCGTCGGGCAGCTCTAAAAATCCAACAAGGTTTTTAGAGCTGCCCAAATATACGCAACACAAATACAATAAACAGTATCCAGGTAACTGCCGGAATTTGTTTTACCTTACCGCTTGCTGTTTTTAACACCACATACGATAGCACACCATACACAATGCCTTCTGCAATACTATAGGTAAATGGAATCATCACAATAGTTAAAAAGGCAGAAATCCCTTCAACCGGATCGGTAAAGTCAATCTCGGCAATAGTAGAAAGCATCAAAAAGCCTACAATAATGAGGGCAGGAGCGGTCGCTGCGGCAGGAATCAATAAAAACACCGGTGAGAAGCACAATGCAACAAGGAACAGCACGGCTGTTGTAACAGCGGCAAGCCCCGTTCGTCCCCCTTCGGCAACACCTGCTGAACTTTCAACAAAAGTCGTTACGGTTGACGTACCGAGCATTGCTCCACACACCGTACCAATGGCATCTGATAAAAGCGCTTGCTTTACCCGCGGAATATTGCCCTGCGCATCGACAAGACCGGCGCGGCTCGTTACCCCCACCAATGTGCCTACCGTATCAAAAATATCTACAAATAAAAAGGAAAAAAACACTGTAAAAAACTGAAACGAAATAATATGACTAAAATCAAAATGCCAAACCAGTGGAGCGGCAGGCATACTTATCATAGACCAGCCTTCCCACCCGCCTGACGGCGCCGTAATACCCATAGGGATACCGATGATCGTTGTAATAAGGATACCGAGCAACAGTGAGCCGCGTATGTGCAATACATACAATATGGCAGTAAGCGCAAGCCCGATCATTCCCAAAAGAGCCGCCCCTTCTGTGATAGTCCCCAAGCCTACCAGGGTTGCGGGATTATCCACAATGATTTCCGCATTTTTCATACCAATAAGGGTAATAAACAAACCTATGCCTACCGCTACTGCTTTTTTCAAATGAGCAGGGATTGAAAGGATAATGGTCTCGCGGACATTAAAAAAAGACAAGAGAATAAAAAATACCCCTTCAAGAAACACAGCCATTAAGGCAAAAGCGGGAGTATATCCCATTCCTATAACAACCGTATAGGCAAAAAAAGCATTTAACCCCATACCCGGCGCCAATGCTATCGGTAAGTTAGCACTCAAAGCCATGATAACCGTTGCGATCGCTGCAGATACCGCTGTTGCCGTAAACACACTCGCAGGCGATAGCCCCGCATCACCTAAAATAAGCGGGTTAACCGCCAGTATATACGCCATTGCAAGAAATGTCGTACACCCAGCGATAAGCTCTGTCCGTACACGCGTATGATGCGCTTGAAGTTGAAACAATCTTTCCATCATACTAGCCCTCCTCGTTGTTAAAAAAAATGAAGAGCTACTATAGCATAGAGTGAAACAGAAAAGCAAGGGTCAGATAAGCATATTGCGGAATGGGTAAGTTGTAAAATATAATGCCCCAAAAAAGGAGAGTGTTTATTTTGAGCGGT
>JBQNBR010000068.1:0-10694 GCA_052169815.1 Treponema sp. | reverse complement strand
AAAACGGTTTCGGCAGCGGATATTGAAAAAATACGAGCAGCGCTTACTTCCGATAAAACGGCAAACCATCCGGGCATATTTAATATCAAGGATTCCGGTAAGAAAGGTATATATCCTAAATATTCGGAAAAAACGCGTCTTGTACCGACTGATGATGCGTGGTATGACGAGCTACGGAACGCAAAGTAAGGGCGCATGATTACCTTTAAAAATGTTTCAAAACGGTACCATGGCGGCCGGCTTGCGTTGGATTCTATTAATTTGACTATCGAGCAGGGGACCATCGTGTCGGTTATAGGCCCCTCTGGAGCGGGAAAGACAACCTTTATCCGCTGCATTAATCGGCTTATCGATTGCACGTCGGGCAATATCGAAATCGATGGAGAATCGGTGCAGCAGGCAGGCAGCCGCCGGCTCAAGCAGTTGAGGAGAAAGATTGGGATGATCTTTCAAAACTACAATTTGGTAGAGCGCCTAACTGTTCTAGAAAATGCGCTCCACGGCTGTCTCGGTTCGATGCCGTTTTACCGTAGTGTGTTCGGCTTGTATCCGCAGGAAGGAAAAGAGCGGGCGCTTACCGTGCTCGAAGAACTTGGCCTTTCTGAGCATTTATACCAACGATGCGCAGATTTAAGCGGCGGCCAAAAACAGCGCGTTGGTATTGCCAGAGCCTTGATGCAGGAACCGACTATTTTGCTGTGCGATGAGCCGGTTTCTTCCCTTGATCCGCAGAGCGCACAGGATATTCTGGATTATGTCAAAAAAATTGTGAAGGCAAGAGACCTGACCTGTATTATGAATATGCACCACGTTGAATACGCCAAGCGATATTCAGACCGCATAGTCGGCTTGCGACATGGCCGCCTCGTTTTTGACGGAGAACCAGGCAGGCTATCGGCTGAAATACTGCACACTGTATTTTCCTCTGATAGTCATACGAAAGAAGAAGAGCACCCATGAAGTTTGATCTTTTATCCGGAAAACAGTGCACTGACTTCAACTTCAGGCAAAAGCCACAACAGCTGCCACCTCAGGATTTTTTTAAGAAAAAATATATTCGTACGCTTATCATTATCCTCACTGCGCTTATATTATACATTGGTTCAGCGGTTACAACGGGCTTTACTGTGTGGAATACATTTACCGGTATTCCGCGCGGGCTGTATTGGCTGATCCGGAGTTTTACACCGTCAGCAAAGTCATACTCGGTACTGCCACTCATTTTTAAAACCTCGCTACACACTGCTGTGATCGCGGTTACTGCTTCAACCGCTGCTTTTTGTATTGCCTGCATAGCAGCCCTTGCCGGATCGCAAACTACCGGCTGTTTTGCAGTGCTGCGTATCATCTGCAGTGCGGTAGCTTCTTTTTTTAGAAATATCCCGCTGCCTGCTTGGTCGATTCTGCTGCTACTTTCCTTTCGTCAAAATGCCATCACGGGATTCCTTGCACTTTTTTTTATCACTGCGGGGCATCTTACCCGTGCCTTTATCGAAATTATTGATTGCCATGCTGAAGAATCTTATACCGCATTGGAAGCAGCCGGTGTTGCATATCTGCCGATCATTATTCATGGTGTATTGCCCAATACGCTCCCGCTTTTTATTTCGTGGCTACTCTATACAATAGAAACTAACGTGAGGGATTCAGCACTTATCGGTATTTTGACGGGTACTGGAATCGGTTTCCTCTTTAATCTCTATTTTAAAAGCTTTCGTTACTCGGAAGCAGGACTCATTATTTGTATCCTTATGATTATAGTGATTTGTATCGATACGCTTTCAAATGCTGTACGGAGGATATTATTGTGAAAAAAGATACCCGCGCCGCTTACGGAATGCTGTTTACCAAAGAACGATGTATCGTCTGTATCGTGTTATGCATATTATTCGGCATCAGCATTTGGGGGATCGTACTACTTATGCAGGAGACGCTTGATTGGCAAACGGCTTGGAAAGACTTGCTCCATTATGGGCGCATACTTTTTTTACAACCTAAACGTTCCGAGCATCTGCTTTTCGGCGAGCTACTACATTCGCTTGGAGTCAGTTTTGCACTGTCGATCCTCACTACCATAGGAGGCGCCGTTACTGCTTTTTTTCTCGCGCTTGGAGCTGCCCGAAATATCGCACCTCCTGCCGTCGCTAAAATAATCCGTATCCTTACTGCGCTTATCCGTGCAATTCCTACTATTATTTGGGTATTGGTATTTTCCGTTACAGTCAATCTTGGTACTGACGCAGCCGTTATTGGTATGAGCTTTCATAGCATTGCTTATTTGGTCAAGGTTTTTTCTGAAAGTTTTGAGCAAATCAACCGCGATACCATCGATGCACTGCGCGCCTGCGGGGCGGGTTTTACCGGTATTATTGCGCAGGCAGTAATACCGGTGGCATCAGCCTCCATTATTTCGTGGACTTTTTTCCGATTTGAAATTAATTTTATCAATGCTGTTGCAATCGGCGCCGCAGCAGGCTCGGGTGGTATCGGATACTATTTATTTATGGCCGGAAGCCTCTATTATGATATACGGGAAGTTGGTATTATCACCTATGTCATTTTTGCTACCGTTATGTTATTGGAAACGTTTTCTTTCCGTTTACGGAAAGGAATGCAGCAACACTAGAAAATGTTGCCCATATGATATAAAGATACTTGTAAAAATAAAATAATATGATATAATCACTACATACTGAATTTATAGGCACTGTTCTTAGCGTATTGATTTGTGTAGAGAGTTTAATATCCTGATGCTTTGCCTCAGCAGTGTCGATTATATCAGTATTAAAAATATTCTTTTATAGTGAGAGAGGATTGATTATTATGCAAGATTTATCTAGCGTACCCCCCCCCCCCCCTACCTACACTATCTATGAGAAACAATAACTGGCGGAAAGCTCGTAGAAGGACGCTCAACTTTCAAATCGGCAGTATTTTCTTTTGCGCATCTTTATTATTTGTTATCATTCTTCTACCGTTTACCATTTATACCATTCAAAATACTGCAAAAAATGCTATAGATATAACGGCCGGTAAACATTTAGAAGGTGGCTTAAATGTAATACAGAATTACCTTGAACTTCGGTATGGCCGGCTACAGATACGGAATGGGCAGCTATGGGGAACGGAAAAAGCTGTTTCAAATGAAGCTATCGATACTATTTCACACCAGCTTGGCACAGCAGTTACTATATTTTCTGCAGAAAATGGAGAATTTAAGAGAATCCTAACCTCAATAAAAGATAAAAGCGGTGCTAGAGTCCTCGGAACCTATTTAGCAAAGGGCGATGCATACACAGCGATAACACGTAATGAACAGTATAAAGGAAATGCTGATATACTTGGTGAAGCTTTCCTTACTGAATACCGCCCGATTTTTGAAAATTCCTCAATCCAATACGTGCTCTTTTGCGGAATTGCAATTACAGAAGCGAATGCGAGTATTAATGTAAGCTTAAATAAAGCTCTCTTAACGATTATTTTATTATCAGTAAGTATTTTGCTTACCGTAATTGCTGCAAGTATCTTCGTAGTAAAACGAATCATTGTTCGGCCGATTGCTGGCATGGTCGATATTTTACGTGAGGTTGGTGAAGGTGATTTGACCGCCCGTTTTAACCTGATAGGCAATAGCGAAATTACCGATTTTTCCGCATATTTTAATCAAACACTTGATAAAATAAGTGCGACATTACGTTCGGTACACATGAACAGCAACACAATGAAAGCCATCGGTAATAATCTTGCCTCAAATATGACGGAAACAGCAGGTACAATTAATAAAATTAGTACGAATATCGACGGAGTAAAGCAGCAGGCAATAACGCAAGCCGCCAGCGTTACCGAGACAGCCGCTACTATCGAAGAAATTGTCCGTACAATTAAGCAGCTGAACAGCAGCATTGAGATGCAAGCAACCAATGTGACACAATCATCCGCTTCGGTGGAAGAAATGGTGTCAAATATCATTTCCATTGGGCAGACACTCACTAAAACCGATGGGGCGGTGAGAAGCCTTACAACAGCAACTGCTGACGGCAAAGCCACCCTCGTAACCTCCAATGCCGTAACACAAAAAATTGCCGAAGAGTCTGGCTCTCTTATGGAAGCCAGCAGCGTTATTCAGCACATCGCTTCTCAGACCAACCTATTGGCAATGAATGCAGCGATTGAGGCCGCTCATGCAGGGGAAGCGGGGAAAGGCTTTGCCGTTGTTGCGGACGAAATTCGTAAACTTGCAGAAGAATCTTCCGTACAAGGTAAAACGATCACTGCAACCCTTAAAATATTATCCGGAGAAATCGAGACGCTTTCCGCTTCTTCCAAAACTGTAGAAGAAAAATTCAATGCGATATTCAGCCTTGCCGAGCAAGTAAAAGAAATGAGTGCCCAGCTTACTGAAGCGATGCAGGAGCAAGAAAATGGGAGCAAGGAGGTGCTGACGGCTATTAAGACCATCAATATGGTAACCATAGAAGTACAAAAGGGCTCTGCGGAGATGCTAAAAGGAGGAGAGGGTGTCACACAAGAGATGCAAAAGCTGGATAGCCTCACTCGCGTGATTACGGAAAGCATGAATGAAATGGCTGCTGGCAGCATGCAAATCAATCAAGCTGTGCAAGAAGTGAGCAAAATTACGCAGCAGAACAAGCGGAGTATTGAGAACTTGGTAGCGGAAGTCTCGAAATTCAAAGTCAATTAGGAATTTTCTACTTTATGCCGTTTATGAGCTCTTCAAAGCTTCCTTGAGCTTCCATGCGGCCGACATGTAACAGCAGGATACGGCCTGCGGATTATATGTTTAAGATTTAAAAAAGAAGTTTCTGAGCCGACGCCTAAACACATCGGCTCAGAAACAGTTTTTGAACATTAGTTTAGAATGGACGATCTGCTAAATATTTATACTCTTGCCATCGGCGCTTTGCCCTTTCAGTTGCTTTATCAAGCAGCATTTGAGCTCGTTCGGGATTCGCATTCTTGAGCGATTTGAATCGAACTTCTTTATACATAAAGTCTGCAAGATTATAGTTTGGCTCTTTGCTATCAAGTTGGAATGGATTTTTCCCCTGCGCAACAAGACGTGGATCATAACGGTAAAGAGGCCATAAGCCACAAGTCACTACTTCTTTTTGGTTTGTCATGCCTTTAAACATATTGATACCATGGTTAATACAATGACTGTATGCAATAATAATTGACGGACCATCGTAGCTTTCTGCTTCACGGAAGGCCTTAATAACTTGATTCATATTAGCACCCATTGAAACCTGAGCAACATATACATATCCGTAACTCATTGCCATCATGCCTAAATCTTTCTTGCCAATCTCTTTTCCTGAAGCAGCAAATTTTGCAATAGCACCAATTTGAGTAGCTTTTGACATTTGCCCACCCGTATTTGAATACACTTCTGTATCCATGACCAAGACATTAACATTATCACCGGAAGCAAGAACGTGATCCAAGCCGCCGTAACCAATATCATAGGCCCAGCCGTCACCGCCCAATATCCAAACAGAACGTTTAATAAAGTGGTCGGTTAAAGAATCAAGCTCTTTTGCAAGCGGCTCAGATGAAGCAGCCAATGCTTTTTTTAGATCATCAACATAAGCACGCTGATCTTCTATCGCAGCATCATCGGCCTGAGTATTTGACAATATTTTATCAATGATATCAGCTGCAATCCCTTTTTCTTTAACTTTACAAGCAACCTCGCGAGCATATTCTGCAAGTTTATCACTGGTAAGCCGCATACCATAGCCGAATTCCGCTGCATCTTCAAATAACGAGTTAGACCAAACAGGGCCACGTCCATCTGCACGTTTGGCATATGGAGTAGTCGGCAAGTTACCACCATAGATAGAGGAACAGCCCGTTGCATTCGCGATCACCGCACGGTCACCAAACAGTTGAGAGAGCAACCGAACATACGGCGTTTCACCGCACCCTGCACAAGCTCCTGAGAATTCAAAGAGTGGGCGCTTCATACCAATACCTTTCGGCATGTTAAGGTTAAGCTTTCTAGCATCAGGATCAGATAGCTTCATAAAGAATTTCCAGTTTTCTGATTCAACTGCACGATGCTCCACGAAATTTTCCATGTTGATCGCTTTAACAGCAGGATCTGCTTTTGATTTTGCAGGACACTGCTCAACACAAAGCTCACAACCGGTACAATCTTCTGGGGAAACTTGAATAGTAAAGAGTGCTTTTTCAAATTCTTTACCCTTGTATGCACATGAAAGGAAGCCTTTCGGAGCGCCTACCAATTCTTTTTCATCATAAGCTTTCATTCTAATAGCCGCATGTGGGCAGACCATTACGCATTGACCGCACTGAATACAAATATCACTTTTCCAAATAGGAATACGTTCTGCAATAGCACGTTTTTCGTATTGAGTGGTTGCGGTTGGGAACGTACCGTCAGCAGGTATTTCACTTACCTTTACAGCATCACCTTCATTGATTGCAATCTTGCCTAAGATTTTTTGCACAAACTCAGGAGCATCACTCGTCATTGCCGCATGGCGAGAAATAGTACTACTTGCAGTCTGCGGGTATGTAACTTGTTGTACGCCTTCAAGCGCCATATCAATAGTTTTAATATTTTTCTGAACAATCTCAGGGCCTTTTTTACCATACGATTTCTCAATGAATTTCTTAATGAGTGAAACCGCCTCATTTTCAGGTAGGATACCGAAAATCTTAAAGAAAGCAGTCTGCATAACAACGTTAATACGGTTACCCATACCGGCTTTTTCTGCAATTTTCACACCATCGATAACATAAAACTTTGCTTGCTTTTCGATGATATCTTTCTGCACTTCAATAGGCAAATAATTCCAAACCTCATCCTTATTCCAGTGGCTATTTAAAAGGAAAGTACCACCTTTCCGAAGATTTTTAAGCATATCATAGGTTTCAAGGAAGGTAAATTTATGACATGCAATAAAATCTGCTTGTCTTACAAGATAGGGCTTACGTATCTTGTTCTTACCAAAGCGTAAGTGCGATGTAGTGATAGAACCAGATTTTTTAGAGTCGTAAACAAAATAAGCTTGAGCGTTATTGTCAGTTGCTTCACCGATAATTTTAATAGAGTTCTTATTTGCACCGACCGTACCATCTGAACCAAGCCCATAGAACATCGCCTGATGCATACCGCTGTCATCAAGGTGGAAATTATCATCATAAGCAATGCTGGCTTGTGTTACATCATCTTCAAGTCCGACAGCGAAACCATGCTTTTGAGCTCCTTCCATGTTGTCAAAAATACCCTTTACCATCGCCGGGGTAAATTCCTTAGAACCAAGACCATACCGGCCGCCTAATATAACAGGATATTGGGCAAATGGACATTTTTTTGCAGCTTGCATTTCACCGATTGCAGTGCGAACATCCTCATAAAGCGGTTCACCAAGAGCACCAGGCTCTTTGGTTCGATCAAGAACAGTGATATTCTTAATAGTTGCAGGAAGCGTTTTTACAAAAGCTTCAGCATTAAAAGGCCGGTATAAACGGACCTTCAACAGCCCATACTTTTTGCCTTTTGCATTCAGATAATCTATGGTTTCTTCTACGGTTTCCGCACCAGAGCCCATTAAGATAATAACTGATTCTGCATTTGGATCTCCATAGTAGTCAAACAAGTGGTATGCCCGCCCAGTTAAAGTTGCATATTTATCCATGGCCTTTTGCACAATACCAGGTGTTGCAAGATAATATTTGTTGACAGCTTCGCGTGATTGGAAGTAGACATCAGGGTTTTGCGCAGTACCACGTATCATCGGATTTTCAGGCGTTAAACCACGTGCCCGATGTGCCCGCACCAGATCATCATTCACCATCTGGCGCATAACATCATATGATACTTCCTCAATTTTTTGAATTTCATGTGAAGTTCTAAAACCATCAAAAAAATGAAGGAACGGCACACGCGCTTCAAGCGTTGCCGTATGAGCGATCACCGCAAGATCCATTGCTTCTTGTACTGAATCTGAAGCAAGCATCGCCCAACCTGTTTGGCGGCATGCCATGACATCTTGATGATCACCAAATATAGATAATGAACTCGTTGCTAATGCACGTGCTGCTACGTGGAACACGGTGCTTGTAAGTTCACCAGAAATTTTATACATATTCGGGATCATCAACAAAAGGCCTTGGGACGCAGTAAAGGTAGAAGATAATGCGCCTGTTGTAAGTGCACCGTGAACTGCACCTGAAGCCCCGCCCTCAGATTGCAGCTCTACAACCTTAGGTATAGTCCCCCAAATATTAGTTTTTCCATGAGCAGAATACTCATCGGCAACTTCTCCCATGGGGCTCGACGGCGTAATAGGATAAATTGCGATGACTTCACTCAACGCATGTGCGACGTGACCGGTGGCTGTGTTTCCGTCAATCATTACAAGATTTTTTTCAGGCATAACGTTGTCCTTCTCTAAAGTATAGTGTGAATAAATAACTGTATTATTTGTATAATACATCCAGTTCTTATAGAATAGTATTTTCACTTAAAATATGCAAGAACAGCTTATCATTTTACACGGAAATCAATTTTTGAAAAATGACACCGCAATCGAATGTATTTTATGATGTTTTTATAAAAAAACAGGACGTTTTCCAACATTTTTCTCATATTTTCAACTTTAAAATCTGTGAAAAGGGTAAAAATTGATTTCCCTGATCATTTTATCGATAGCAAAGCGGTAAGATGCATAAATATAGTACACTTCAATATACAAAACACATAAAGAAATTACTGAAATTTTCTAATTATTTCGAAATAAAGTATCTAAGTGAGTGTGGATATTTTGTACAACGTGCAATATTGCTCCAGTTTCTTTTAAAAAGTCTTCTATTCTTTTTAGCGATGAAAACCCTTCATTTATAGTTACGTCTTGGTCTTTTATAGACGAAGTAATTGCTGCCAATGATTGCCCTGCATTGTTGAGCATCATTGAATTCTTATCAAAATTATTGAGTACTTCAGTAAAAGATTTTTGAAATTTTGAAAAAAGTTCAATAAAAACTATCATATTTTTATTTATTTCATTAACTGAATCTTTTAGTTCTGCAAGTTTCGCTTCAATGGTTTTTGTAAACCCATTCGTTTGATTCGATAAAGAGCGTACCTCATTAGCAATAATTCTAAAACCATTGCCAACCTTACCTGCACGAGCAGCTTCGATTGAAGCATTAATAGCAAGAATTCCCGTTTTCACCGAGACATCTTGAATTCCTGCTAGCATATTTTCTACTTCTAGCGTCCTATCTTTTAAAATTTCAAAAGCGGCAGCTGTATTTTTTGCATTTAACGCTGTTTCATCTATTTCTTCAACACGCTGATGAATTTCTTTTTGGATTTTTTCTCCATTTTCAAGTACTGTTGCAAGCATTGTATCAACTTTATGAGTATTTATTGCCGATGTATTACTCTCATTTTGAATTTCCTCAAATAAAGTTAATATATCACCAAATTTATTCTGTAAGTTGTGTACAGAATCATCAAGAATACCAAAAGATCGCTTGGTTACCGAATCAAGTACGATCTCTTTATTATAATACATACTAATCTTATCTATTAAATTTGCAAAATTTTCTAATGTATTTTTTTCATTAATCATGCTTAAACCTCCTGTTTAAAACAGTTTGTCAATGTAATCGGAACCACACTTTAATGATGCAATCCAATTCAAAAAATTAGCTACATTCTCATCTTTATAGATCGCTCCATGTTGAGGAGCTATCATAAGTGGGTTTAATTTCCGAATCGTCTCCGCCCATCGACTCACAATTTTATTTGAAGCCATATAACGGACATGGAAATCTTCGATAAGCCGGATATGATCATTAAAATTGTTAACAAAGGTGGTTTCATCACCATCTTCAAAAACCGCTGCTCCAATATCACCGCTAAACAGTATACGGGACGTCATATCATATAATCCAAACTGACCAGGAGAATGCATAAAATGAGAAGGTATACATTGCATAGTTGCACCTGACGGTAACGGTATATTCATGCCCTTATCCGGAATAGGAACAATACGAGATATATCTACTATTCCAAAGTGTGGCATAAAGCGAACCCATAATGATGAAATATATATTTTTGCCCTCGTAACACCCATCCATAGCGTAATACCTGATGAGACATCAGGATCTTGATGCGAAAAAAATATAGTATCTATATTATCAACTGATATAAAATGACTTACTGCAGTAACGACACGGGAAAAAAGATGAACACCGCCCGGATCAAGAAGTATTCCTCGTTCTTTATCTATTATAAGATACTGCATGGTTTGAACGGCCCCTTTGCGATACTCTCCTTCAGAACCCAACCAAATAAATTTATGATCTTTATCTTCATATAATATTACGCCGTATACATCTGTATCACTTATCATAACAATCCCCTCTGCATTGATGTAATTATGTACATTTTTGTAATTTATTCACTATAGCTCTAATTATATTAAAACGCAAGCCAGCATATAATGATTAATCTAAACTGAGATTAATCATTATAGCATATATATGCTTTATTAGTACGAAAAAGTTACTTTGAAAACTCTGGTAATGGACTATAGGTTACTCCATAGTCAAATATATCGATTTGCTCATACTTTTTAAAAAAGGCAATAACCATATAAGTAATGGGAGTAAAAACAATTTCTATAGTAGTT
>JBQNBR010000067.1:0-10710 GCA_052169815.1 Treponema sp. | reverse complement strand
AATAATAGAGCAAATACTCTAGCGGAGAAATCCTATGTCTAAATCTTTCGATGATTTAACCATAATTGACGACTATATGTTCTGCATCGTGATGCAGGATAAGGCTATCTGCACAACACTATTGAACATGGTGCTTGCACAAGCCATTGGTCCGATTACCGATATTTCCTATCAAAAAACATTCAATCAACTCGGCTTCGCTAAAGGTGTACGGCTTGCAGGAATCACCGCGTTTTCAATGGTGATCTCTGCTACTTTGGCCGACCGGATGCCGCACTTGTTTTCAATGTGCCCGATGCTGATGCCCGGCGTATTCTTCATATCTACGAGAAAGGCCGTTAAGCCCTTGGAGCCTTTGGAAAGATCTGTGTTTGCGATTAGCATACAGTAGTCAGCAATGGCACTGTTGGTAATGTAGTGCTTTTTGCCGTTCAAAATAAAGGTATCCCCGTCGCGGATAGCTTGTGTTTTGGCGGAACCCGCATCGGATCCTGCGTCTGGCTCTGTCAGGGCGAAGCAGCCGATTGCATCTCCGGCAAAAAGGTGCGGCATACAATGCATCTTTTGCTCTTCGTTCCCAAAGGAATCGATGCCTGTTGTAAAGGTAGATGAGATTGCGTAGGCGATGCCGAAAGCCGAATCCACCTTACACAATTCTTCCACCACGAGCAGGAACGCAAGGTAATCGTTGCCGTGGCCGCCGTACTTGGGATCGAATTGCAGGCCGATCAGCCCTGCCGTACCGAGCTTTTTTAAAATGCTCATATCGTACGTTTCGGTTTTGTCTCGTTCGAGCACGCCGGGAAGCAGTTCTTCCTGCGCAAATGTTTCGGCACGCTGCCGGATTTCTTTCTGGTAATCGGTCAGTTCAAAATTGTACATATTTTTCTCCTTTTGATTTTCTCTGGGTTAATCAGTTGGGCATTAGTTTTTCTGGATCTTCGTCGCCACTGCGCCCGACATCAAGAGCGCATCGATTTGAGCCTGCGTGTAGCCGTACTCCTTTAAAATCTCCACGGAATGCATGCCCACCTTAGGCGCAGTACGCTCCACAGTTGGCGCAATATCCTGCACAGTTTTAGGCTCAACCTGCGTGAAGCGAACTGGGGTCATGGCCATTTGGGTTTCCGTACCGTCCCATTCCTTTACCGGTGCAACAAATAGGTTTGCGATTGCCTGCGGAGCTGTGGCGATATCATGGAAACCCTGTACCTTTTCGTGTGCGATGTCCTCCTCCGTTAGCATTTTATCGATCTCAGCATAGGTGTACCGGGAAAACGCCTCCGAGAGTACCGTGGTCATATTCTCTGCATTTTCCTTGCAGGCAGCGGTGCCGTATGCGGGATCCGCAATCAATTCCTCCCGCCCGATCCCTTTGAGCAGAATGGGATTGTACCGATCCGGCTCCAGAATGCTCATGTAGAACCAAATATTGTCCGAGCTCTTGTAGGTGTTCATAACGGGGGTGCCGGGGGCAAACCTGGTCTTGGGGTAGCTATCGCCATACTGAGTCGATGCCACGCCTGCGCTCCCACTCCAGATTGCCTGGCCGAACAGCGATACCATGACCTTGCAGCCTTCGCCGGTTTTCGCCTTATTGTACAGTGCGCCGCAGATTCCTGCCGCCAGAGAGCAGGATGTTGTAGCGTCGCCAAAGCCGATCAGCGGATTGACCGGACAGGCCCCCTTTTCGACAAGATCCATCATGGCTCCGCTTCTGGCCCAGAAGGCAACCGTGTCAAAACCGGGGTTATCCTTGATGGGGCCGAAGTCTCCATAGCCATTGATCTGCCCCCACACGATATGGGGATGTCTGGCGTGCATAGCCTCATAATCCAGCCCTAGACGTTTAAGCGCGCCTGTCCTGTAGCTCGTGACAAAGACGTCCGCCGTTTCAAGAATCTTTTCCAAAACGGCTTTTCCATCATCCATCTTGAGATTCAGGGAAAGCCCCCGCTTGTTCGCATTGTAGATGTTATAAAGAACATTGCAGTCGTCCGCGGTGCGCATGCACATGGGCTTACCTGTTGTGCGGCCTGGATCGCCGAACAGCGGTTCCACTTTGATGACATCGGCGCCCCAGTCTGCAAGGATCTTAGCAGCACCGGGCCCCGCAATGAAATAGGTTAAATCGATAACTTTTATGCCTGTCAATGGTTTAAACATAATTTTTCTCCTTTCGATAAGGCCGACTTACTGCCGGCACTTGCGTGTTTTTCCCTTTCAGGTTACGGCAGAGTAGGAAACAGCGTAAACAGTAGCACGCCGAGTAGCGATCCAAGAAACGGAACGACCACCGTTAGCCGAAAGGTAAGTCCGTAGGAAGCCTTGTGCGTTTCGCGGCAGAGCCCGTTCGTTACTGTGACGATATAGCCGTTATGCGGCAGAGAATCGAGGGCTGAGGATGACAAGGCCATAACGCGGTGAACCGCCACAGCTGGAAGCCCCAGTTTCGTGTAGACTGGCCCCAAAATCGGCACTGCGATGCCCAAGCCGCCAGAAGCGCTGCCACAGATACCGGCAATAACGGTTGTTCCGATAAGGAGCGACAGCAGTTTAGGCCCTGGAACGTTGATCATAGCGTTTGTAATAAGGGAGAACGGCGCCGAAGGGGAAACAACATAGCCAAAGCCTACCACCGCGCTGGTGGCGGTTACCGAGGCAAGACACATCTGGACGCCATCGGCAAACGTGGTGCTGAGGATTCCTTTTTTTACAAACGGGTACATCACTACCGTTGCAAACACGGTTCCTGCCAGTACGGCGGCCTCCACTGGAATCAGGGCGGCTCCCTTTTCGCTTTTAATATTCACAAGCACGATGGTAACGATGAGTGGAAGCAGTGCGAGGAAGGGGGACGGGAGCCTTTCATGAGGATTGTCCGAGATATCGTCTCCTACAATGGGGGCAAAATGTTCTCCAGTTGCCTTCACTTTTTTGATATACCTGTTTAACCAGATAAGCCCTGTGACCAGCATGAACAGGCAGGATATCCAGCCGTTCACGAACCCTGCCGTGTACGGTGTGCCCAGGTTATTAGAGGGCACTGCGTTGTGGATCTGCACGGCGCCAGGCGATATCATGGCAAAGGTAGAGCAACCAAAACACAGAGCGCCGGGGATGATCCTCCTTGGGATGTCTGCCGCTCGGAATACCTGCAGCGCAATCGAGAATACACAGAAAGCGCATACGTGGGCAGTAACGCCGCCGTACGCCAATACACCGCATGCAAGGGGTACGGACACAAAAGCCAAATCGACGCCCATGAGCTTAATGATCGCTTGTGCGATCGACTTTGCCGCTCCGGTGATATCCATGGCCTTTGCCAGTAGCGTTCCTGTTAAGAACAACAGGAAGTAATTCTGGAAGAAACCACTAAACCCAACCATGAACTTTGTTTTGAAAGCTTCATAAATAGGCATGTGTGTTGTGACTGCAACTACCAGCGTACAGATAAACACAGTCAGGAAAATGTTGAGGCCTTTCATGATGAGGATCGTCAGCAGAATAAATGCCATGATAATCCCCACGATCCCCAATATATTTATTACATTCATATACTCCTCTCTTTTTTCATTCGTCCGGCAGGACGAAATCCTCTTTGTTGTCTCAATACCGATTTGGGAACTGGGGTGCGCGTTTTTCAAGGAAAGCACTGATGCCTTCCTCCTTATCTTTAGTGCCAAACACAACCGTCCAGCATTCCTTTTCGATTTCAAGTCCATTGCGAAGGTCTGTATCCACTCCGCGGTTGATGGCAGCCTTGCAATAGCCGATCGCGATGGGAGATTTGGAAAGGATCACTGCCATCATAGCTTTCGCTTCCTCCAGCAGTGTCTCGGCCGGCACTACCTTGTTGGCAAGGCCGATCTCTTTTGCCTCTTGCGCCTTTACTTGGCGGCAGGTGTAGATGAGCTCCTTTGCAATGCCCACACCCACCAGACGGGGAAGCCGCTGTGTCCCGCCGAAACAAGGCATCAGTCCCAGATTAGCTTCTGGTTGCCCGAAAACCGCTTGCTCGCAAGCGATGCGAATATCACAGCTCATGGCCAACTCGCAGCCTCCGCCCAGTGCAAACCCGTTCACCGCTGCGATTACCGGTTTTTCGAGGGCTTCGATCTTGTTGAAAAGTTTTTGCGCTCTATCGGAGTAAAGGCGGCCTTCTTCCACCCCATAGTTGGACATCTGCGAGATATCCGCACCTGCAACAAAGGCGCGGCCTTCGCCCGTTAGGATGACACCAAGCACTTCCCGGTCTTTTTCGATCGCTGTAAACAGCCGATCCAACTCCTCAAGCGTCTGGTCATTCAGCGTATTCAAAGCCTTTGGTCTGTTCATTGTCAGTATGGCGAGTTTTCCCTCCAGTTCCGCTTTCACAAACGCTGTGGTTTTTGCCGCTTCTATAAACTTCATTTTTTGTTCTCCGTCTTGAAGCCGCCTGGCCCGGCGGCATTGATTTTGTTAGACATGTCTTACGGCACGGGTTCTCACCAGCTTCAGGATGCTGTATGCCCGTGACTCGCTACTCAATGAATAGCAATTAGTATGCCAACTTCTTTTTTCTTTGCCGTCTCCTAAGGACGAGCTCTTTTCCCGAATAATCCCTGCTAATTGTTTGATAAACTTATAGGAGACGTACAAAGTAAAAAAAAACGCTCCATTTTTAAAGCGGTCAAATTTAGAGCGCTTTAAAAATAGAGCGTTTGAGGCAGTAACTACTGTCCTTCGTAATTCGTTTATTCTTCTTTTGCTAAAGGCGTACAGAGAGTGCTTTCCTCTTCGTCCAAATATTCTCGCCTCTTTCTGACATAGGTTGGCATGCTCATGCCGAGATATGCTGCCGCTTTACGCACGGTATGAAATTTTTCATAGGCTGCAAGGATTATGTGCTTTTCCTGATTTTTCAAAAATTTCTTTATGGAGCCTGCTATATGAGCGGCTTCCAGTATTCCCTCCCTTGGCTTTGCCACCGGTTCTGCAGGGAACGCTGGCGGGGATATCTTTTCCTTTTCCTCTACTGCATTTTCATCTCTGAATGCAAACTTGGTAGGAAGATCAGAGGGGAGGATCTCCAAATCATCGCAAACGGCATAGGCCCCTTTGATAACATTATCGAGCTCTCTCACATTTCCGTTCCAATTGTGGCGGCGGAAGGCTTCGATTACTTCCTTGGATATCCCCACGTTTCGTTTGTATTCTTTGTTTAACTTGTCCATATAATATTGGACCAGACAGGGGATGTCCTCTATTCTCTCCCGTAGCGGCGGCAAATGGATATTGATTACGTTCAACCGGTAGTATAGATCCTCACGGAATGTTCCCTCGCGGATCATGTTCTCCAAATTTTTCCTGGTTGCCGAAACTACGCGAACATCCACCGGAACAGGTTTTGTCCCTCCTACCATGTCCACTTCGCTTTCCTGTAGAACCCGCAAAATTTTTGCTTGCATTGCGAGCGGCATATCCCCTATTTCATCCAGAAAGATGGTTCCTCCATCCGCCTGGATGAACGTGCCTTTGCGTCCACCTTTCTTGGCTCCTGTGAACGCACCCTCTTCATACCCGAATAGCTCGGACTCTAAAAGTTCTCCAGGTATGGCTGCGCAATTTACGCTTACAAACGGCCGGTGGCAGCGGTTGCTGGCATAGTGGAGTGCTTTTGCGAATACTTCCTTTCCAGTACCGCTTTCTCCGGTGATCAGCACGGGAAAGTTGGTTTTGGACGCTTGCACCGCCTCTCTCTTCTTGCTTTGGATCACACTGCTTTTGCCGATGATATCCTTAAACCCCCACTGTGAGCCATTGAACTGCTCATACTGTTCGCGCAGAAACTCAAGCTCGTTATACTCTTTGAGCATTCGCCTTGCCGATTGTATTGCTTGCTCACGGAAATGAACTTGTGCTACACCGCCGATGGTATTGCCTGCTGAATCCTTCACATAGGTACGGCTTACCAGTACGAAGTCATTGGTTGCGTCTCGCACATAGCCAGGCATGTACTTGTGCATAGCCAGTTCCTCACGGTACTCTTTCCGCATGATATCTACCATCTTGCTGTTTGGGATCACGTCGGTGATAGGTCTGCCGATGATCTCCTCTTTTGGTTTTCCTAAAAAGGCGCTGTAGCGGTCGTTGATGTCTGTAACAATGGCATGCTTATCAACCGCGATAAAGCCATCGTCCGAGAGGCGAAGTACCTCCTCAAAAATGATTTTGTAGAATTCCATTTTCATGATTTTACCCGAATCCTTTTCTGCGCTCTTGCGTGCTGCCGGATTACAATGCTTCCCTTTTTTAATCTTAGAGGACGCGTACCGTACGTGTCAACAAGCGTACATGGTTTGCCTATTCACGGACGAAAGTGGGCTGTGGTAAAGGACTGCGGTATGGGTGAAGCGACTATCGTAAACGGTGAGAAAAAGACTGTGGAACGCAGATACGGTATCAGTTGAAATGGTTAGCGCTGCACCGTAAATACACCGGAGCAATAAGATATTTTGATAAAATCCGTTTTTAGATAGGGGAACCACAAATTAAATCTTTCGGCGATTACATAATATTCTTCATCGTCCCATTCATCATAATCTTTTTTTCTTGCAGCTTCCATATCTTCTTCTGTTTCAAATGCAACATCGCCGAAGATAAGGATCCCCTTAGGTTTTAAGGATTTTAGCAGCTGTAAGATTAAGTTTTTTTTTGCTTCGTCATCTATGTGATGCATTGCATAGGTGCTTAGTATGACATCGAATTGCTTTTGCTCAAATTCTTTCGGTAGACAACCGCCGGCAAAATCAAATGGTAAAAGTTTGGCATTCGGCATTTTTTGGTTTGCTTTTTTGAGCATCTCACTTGAAAAATCTATTCCGTAAATAGTATACCCATCGTCATAAAGCTTTTTTGTTAAAATACCGGTGCCGAAGCCTATGTCTAAAATGTCTTTAGGATTTTGTATGCGAATTTTTTCGTATACCGTGCCGAGCACCTTTTTATAACCGGCAAAAGGATACCTATTTTCTTCATCGGATAGTTGCACTTGTTTGTCATAATTATTTGACCATAGGTCAAAGCCTTTGCTGTCCAGCATTTTGCTCCTCCATTCGATTAAGATATCTGAACGCTTTTTATTTTGCAATGGCCCTGAATCGCCTTTCTTGACGAGCTGTTTGTTTCTTGCTACTATGTTATACTAATATAAATAGTATTTTATACAAAAACCACACAATGTTAAGGATACCGTTATGCCGGCATTACACGTTACCAGCGAAATCAAACCTCTCCGTAAGGTGCTCCTGCACAGACCGGGCGGAGAGCTCCTACATGTAACACCAGATACGTTAGAAGAGCTCTTATTCGATGATATTCCATTTTTGCAAGCAGCCCAGCAAGAACACGATGCGTTTGCAGATATTCTTAGAAAAAACGGCGTAGAGGTAGTATACCTTGAAGACCTCGCCGCACAAGCAATAAGTCAAAGCCCTGAAATACGGCTGCAATTCATTCACCAATTTATTGCAGAAAGCGGCGTGTATTCAAAAAAATACCAAGAGCGCATTTTCGATTTTTTGAACGGCATTACTGATGCCAAAGCGCTCATATTGAAGACTATGGAAGGGGTAAAAATCAGCGAGCTTAGCATCACAGGCGGCGTGTCGTTAGTTGATTTTGTCGGCCTATCCGCTTCGCCCATGATTATTAACCCCATGCCCAACCTCTACTTTACCCGCGATCCTTTTGCTACTATCGGAAACGGGATAAGCCTCAACAGGATGTATTCGATAACCCGCTGCCGCGAAACTATTTACGCCGAGTATATTTTTAATCATCATCCCGATTTTGCCGGTAAGGTACCGAAATTTTACGACCGCTGCGACGATCCGCGCATTGAAGGCGGCGATATTCATAATCTGAGTGAAAAGGTGCTTGCAATCGGTATCTCTCAGCGTACCTCAGCCAACGCTATTGACACTATCGCTAAAAATATTTTCTTTAAGGGCGATACGCAGATTCAAACCATTCTTGCTTTTGTCATCCCTTCAACCCGCGCATTTATGCATTTGGACACGGTATTTACGCAGATTGACTACGATGCCTTTACCATTCATCCCGCTATCATCGACGAGCTCCGGATCCTCTCGATTACGAAAGGCAAAAAAGATGGCGAGTTACACATTACCGAAAGCGGCTTACCGCTGGAAAAAGTACTTGCCCAATATATCGGAGTAGATCACGTGAGGCTTATTCAATGCGCAGGCGGGGAAAAAATTGCTGCTGCCCGTGAACAATGGAACGATGGGGCCAATACGCTGTGTATTGCACCGGGTAAAATTATCGTATATGAGCGCAATCATGTAACCAATGAGGTGTTAACCAAGCAGGGGCTTACCATTTTGACGATGCCGAGTGCCGAGCTATCGCGGGGACGCGGAGGGCCGCGCTGTATGAGCATGCCGCTGATCCGGGACGCCTAAAGCAGCGCTGCTATCTTACGGTTAAGATAAGGAAGTCATATATTAGACCTGTTCCGAAACTTCAGTTTCAGAACAGGTTACCTTGAAATGCGATTCGGCCTTGTTCGACAATGGAGTTATCGAACAGGTCTAATAATCACAGGGAGGTTTTTATGGGTGTTAATCTTTTAGGAAGGCATTTCTTAAAATTATTGGATTTTAGTTCGGAAGAAATCAGGTATTTATTAGACCTGTCGATAGAACTGAAAAAACTAAAAATGCTGCACGTGCCGCACAATTATTTACAGGGCAAAAACATCGTGCTTATTTTTGAAAAGACGTCAACGCGTACCCGCTGCTCTTTTGAAGTGGCGGCAATGGATTTAGGCATGGGCTCCACGTTCCTCGATCCGTCAAGCTCGCAGATGGGGCATAAAGAGAGCATCGAAGACACCGCGCGCGTATTAGGCCGCATGTACGACGGTATCGAGTACCGCGGCTTTAGCCAAGAAATCGTGGAAAAACTCGCTCAGTATGCAGGGGTGCCCGTATGGAACGGCTTAACCAATGAATTTCATCCCACTCAGATGCTTGCCGATGTGCTTACCGTCGAAGAGCATTTCGGACATCTGAAAGGCATTAAGCTGACCTATGCAGGCGATGCGCGGAATAACGTTGCGAACTCTCTGATGATTGTAAGTGCCAAGATGGGTATGCACTTTACTGCGTGCTGTCCGAAAGAGCTCCAACCTGCGGCAGACTTAGTAAAAACAGCACAGGAGATCGCCAAAACCACCGGCGCCACCATTACGCTGACCGATGATGTTGAAAAGGGCTGTAAAGGTGCCAATGTGCTGTATACCGATATCTGGGTTTCGATGGGAGAACCTGCTGACGTTTGGGATGCTCGCATCAAACTTTTAAAGAAATACCAAGTGAATAAAGAAATGATGGCGCTTGCCGATCCGAATGCTATTTTCTTGCACTGTCTGCCTTCGTTCCACGATCAAAATACCAAAGTAGGCCGTGAAATATTCGAGAAATTCGGTATTAAAGAAATGGAAGTAACTGATGAAGTCTTTGAATCGGCTCAATCCAAAGTGTTTGATCAAGCAGAAAATAGAATGCATACGATTAAAGCGGTTATGTATGCTACGCTCAAATAGCGTGAACGGTGCACGTCTATGAAAAAAGAAAGAATAGTGCTCGCCTTGGGCGGCAATGCGCTTGGAAACACTCCGCAGGAACAGTTGGGCCTCGTAAAAAAGACTGCAAAAGCGATAGTCGCGCTTGCACAAAGCGGATATGAAATCATTATTGGACACGGCAATGGCCCGCAAGTGGGCATGATCAATCTTGCTATGGATTATGCAGCCAACGGAAGCGCCGGCACCCCTGCTATGCCCTTCGCTGAATGCGGAGCGATGAGCCAAGGGTACATCGGATACCACTTGCAGCAGGCAATTGGCGATGAGCTCAAACGGTGCCGTATTTCCCGCACTGCAGTATGCGTTATTACGCAGGTATTGGTATCAGCCGATGACCCCGCTTTTACACAGCCCAGTAAGCCGATCGGCATGTTTTATACGAAAGAACAGGCCGATGCCCTAAAAGCTGCCAAACCGGATTATCATTTTGTGGAAGATGCAGGGCGCGGTTACCGCAGGGTAGTGCCTTCGCCGCAGCCGATCGCTATTATCGAAAAACCGGTTATCGAAGAGCTGGTTGCTGCAGGCCACATTGTCATTACGGTTGGCGGCGGGGGGATCCCCGTGCTGCAAAAGGGGGAGGAGCTTGCCGGCGTTGATGCGGTTATCGATAAAGATAAATCGTCTGCAAAATTAGCAGCAGATATAAAAGCCGACATGCTGATTATCTTAACCGCCGTTGATCAAGCGTATATTCACTTTAATACGCCTGATCAAAAGGCACTGAGCACGGTAACCGTCGCCGAAGCGGAAAAATACATTGCCGAAGGGCATTTCGCAAAGGGAAGCATGCTGCCGAAAATAGAAGCCTGTATGCAGTTCATCCGAAATCATCCGCAAGGTAAGGCAATCATTACATCTTTAGCGAACGCCGGCACCGTGTTAACGGGTGGGCCAAGCACGACGATTACCGCATAGCCTGACCGCTGCACATCAAATGAGGCCTGGTGCTGTCCAAAAACTGAAAGCCTATCGGCTTTTTCTGTAAGGAAATGATTGATTATATCCGCTCAAGCGGATTGCGAAACAGTTTTTGAAGATGAGCTTTGCTCACT
>JBQNBR010000066.1:0-10716 GCA_052169815.1 Treponema sp. | reverse complement strand
CCAGAGGATCAAACCGAAACTCGCTAGCCACCGGAAGCGGCGGTGAGCCGTTTCCGGTGGCGCACTATTTGTGTCTAAGAATCTTTTGCAAATATACGGGTAAAGAGGGGGAACCCTCTTTACAATCTCCCCTGCTTATTTTCAAAAGGGTTGAAAAATATAAAGTCCTAATTACAAGGTCGAATTTTGGCCTAATACATAGACGATGCAGCTATTTCCATAAATTACTTACCAGAGCCGGAACAGCGATAAAATTCCCGATTGCACCGCCCAAGCTCGACGTAAAGAAAATAAGCAGCACATGCGCTATCTTATTTTTATACCACCCGCGTAAACTGGTTACATCTTCGGTAAGCGTTTCCATATCAGCAACTTGAGGTTTTTTTATCCAAGCCTGCACAATGCCGGTAAAGAGCCCCACACCGATAAAAGGATTCAAGGTAGCGAGCGGGGCGCCGATGAACCCGACGATAATGCTTAACGGGTGGCCTAACGCAATCAGTGTTCCCAATGCGCTAAGACTTCCATTCCATAAAAGCCACCGTACCAGAAGGCCGCTCGACAGCGCCGCCCCTCCCTTTATAAATCCCGCTATAATAAGCAACACGATAAGCGCAGGGAAAATATAGCCTAACAAAGTTTGGAGGAAAGTTTTGGGCGGAACTTGGTTGATTTCATCCAAATTATCAGTGTGGGTACCTGCTTGTAAGCCATGCAAATAGCTTTCAGTACCCGGCAAATGCCCTGCACCGAGCACTGCGACAATCTTTTTCCCTTCCGCTTTCCATATTTTGGTTGCAAGATACCTATCACGCTCATCAATAAGCACCTCTTTTACCGACGGCAAATACTGAGCCATATCAGCCATCATTTCATCCATAGCACTTTTCTCTTTAAGGCTTTCTATTTCTTCAGCGCTCAGCTGTTCAGTTGAAAACGCGCTATTAAGAAGCGTTGCAAGTAATTTGGATTTACCCCAAAAACTATTCTTTGCCCATGCCCGCTTTAAGGTAATATGAATAGGCCTATCCGCCATTTCAGTTCTAATACCCAGTTCTTCTGCAACATTAATAGCGGCTTTCATTTCATCACCGGGCTTAACACCGATATTAGTCCCCATTTTTCTCTGAAATGAGGCAAGCACCAAGTTAGCTAAAAGCAAAAAGCCTTTTCCACTTCGCAGTACCTTAATGATATCAAGCTCTTGCCATTGTTTGGTTTGCGTTAAAGCCTTATAACGCTCCTCGTCCAATTCAATGCACACACAGTCAGGCTGCTCCGTACGGATGCACGTTTCAACTTCCCTAATGCTTTCCTGAGAAACGTGTGCCGTTCCCAATAACAGTATCTCTTTTTCACCAAACAGTAATTTTTTCGTCATTTCAGCCATTACAGGACCTCTTGCATCAATGATTGTTTAATTCGTGCACTGCCAAACGGTATTCAAAAAAACTAGGGACGGTGACTGCCTGAATATCAATATAATACTTTTCAGCTACCGTCCATTTATCAGTGAGTTGATAAAATGCCGCAAGATAAAAAGACTTCCGGAATTTTATCGTTTCTGATTTTTCTTTATTCAACTGTTGCTGTACCTCAGCGTCACCGGTGAAATCAAGAAATAACCTGCATAAAAAGTAATCCAGTTCATTTTTGTCCCGTTTGATTGTTTTTATGTATTGCTCCGTAAATTTTTTGGCTTCCGCTTTATTACCTTGCTTATAAGAACAAAGCGGTATCATTAATGCGTACGACCTATTTTCAGGCGCATAGCTGAGTGCATTGATAAAAGCAGCACGGGCACCTGCCCAATCTTTTCTTTCATACAGTAATACACCGAGCCCTTCGTATGCAAAATAGTACTGTGGATACAATCGAATGACTTCCCGGTAGTATTTTATTGCAGCCTCTTTATCACCAAGGTCATCATACAAACCGGCAAGATAAATGCGTACAAAGTGAGAATCGGGCAACAATTCCGCGGCCTTTAAAAAAGCGTCAACAGCTTCTTGCCGCCGGCCAATTTGCACATTATAAAGCCCTAGATCACTCCAGTAATGCCCTGAATCCGGCTGCAATGCAATAGCCTGCGTAATTTTTTTGATAGCTTCTGCCATGCGGTCTGTTTCTGAATAAATGCGCGCTAATTCTGCAATAGCGTGGCTATTGTCTGCTTCGTGCTCGAGCGCCGTCAAGTAGCACTTTTCCGCTTCAGCAAGCTTTTTTTCCAAGTAATACAACTTACCAAGCCAGATCAGCGATTCTATGTGATTCGGCTCATTTTTTAAAATCCGCAAAAACAGCGCCTCTGCCCCTTTGTAATTACTCTGTGTATAGAGATCAACACCTTGTTCATATAACGCTTGGATATTATTTTTGTCAATGGCAAGGATTTTTTTTAAATAGGTAGCCCGCATTTTTGTGTCGTTTTTTGCCTGCGCAATCATGCTAAGGGTATGCAGAACCTCAATATTACGGGGATTTTTAGATTCAAGTTGCTTTGCAAGGCTTTCTGCTTGCGCTATATCTCCTTGAGAAATCAGGATCGCTACTTTTAAATTTTGTATCGCAGGCTGCTTTTTTTCATCATCAGTTAATGTATCAAAAAGAGCAAGCGCTTTATCCCACGCTTGCTGCTGCACTAATGCATTCAACTGTTCTGCAAATTGCAACCGCTGTTCCGCTATCCCTTGCTGTGTAAGCGACTTATCCCCCGCTTTATTACTGTCATTAGGCGTACTCACACATAACGCAGTACCAGTATTAACACATACACCGATAGCTATCAATAACACTTTACCTAAATTATACATGGTTTCTCCTATACAACGTTTGCAGCACATATTCGAAAAAGCTTTCAAGTCATGCAGCTATTGCATTTACTTTTTATTCGTGCAGAGGCTTCAATACCTCGACGCTTCTTGTATCAAAACGAAACGGATTGAATCCGCCTGCAATATCTTTTGAAAACACCATACCTCACCTGGAAGCGCCGAAGTATCCCTACTCTCAGACAAGACATGATGGTTATTATGCAAGCTCGTGTTCAACAAGCATTGCAATTATCACGTGCTTTTATTACACTAACAGTTTATGAAACATATTTCTAGTAGAATAGTTGCATATACATTTTTTTATTGTAGTGTTATTTTCGGTATTTTTGTTTTACAGTTTACAAAAGGCAAAACATTTTCTTATAAAATAGGCTCTTTGCTAGTATCCGGCAGACATGAAACAACACCTGAAGGGGAAAAATTGCCGCTTTTACCAGTCCATGTGATCTCAAATGGGCTTGATCTGTATATTAGCGAACAAAATCCTATACTGGCAATCACTCCAGAAGGGGCTTCGAAAATCCTCAAAGTAGAACGTTATGAACTAACCAAAACTGGCTTTTCGATTTATTGTTCTGAACAGGTTGTCTTTACCTTTTTCTCTGATAGTAAGGGAGATATTGAAGTCGTGTATATCGAAGCAGATATCCCTGAACAGTTTTCACAGGTAATGCTACCCTGGCAAATTACTCAATATGCCTCTATTGAGCGAGAAAAAGACAAAGTGCTCGTACGATTCAATAAAAAGCAGTATAGTTTCTTCGGTAATTTCGGCATTGAGACCGCCCACGCCGGTATTACGAGCACACAGCAGGATATCCCGCGTTTGGTATTAGAAAAAACGCATGCACAAGCATACTACAAAACGTATTTACCCTCGTTGGCACTGGATATAGAGGCCATTGCATCGCTGCCGCAAGCTTCGCCGGCAGTATATGCAAAAGCGGTGGATTCATTTGGTGCAGCGGTGCTGAATGCAGGCAAATCCTTTTTATATGGCGAAAAATCTGACAAAAAACTATTTGCAGCTTATATGGCGGAGATGGGGCGGAATGGAAAACTCAACACTGCCCTTGAAGCTATTTCCATGCAATCCTTGCCCAAAGAGATGCGCAGCTATTTAATCAACCCTTTCTACAATCACTTAGAGCAAACCTATCCTGAACTTGCCCGCACCGAAACAGAAAAGCAGCAACTGTACACACAATTACTCGATACAAAGCAAGCGGCAATTTTCGAACAAGAGGCACTCATTCCTTTCGTTATAAACAAAAAAAACGAACGCCTTATAGAACAGCTGAAAAGCTTTACCGCAGCGCTCAATCCTGACATCCTTACCGTTCGGCAAGCTGCAGGTATGTTGTCACTATACATGGATTTTGCTCAATACTACCCTAATGAGCCCAACCCTTTTGAAAAGCATACTCCTCCTTGCGAACAAAAAATCAAAAATAGCCTGTTTTTTATTGAAGAGAATTTATATGTCAGCGATGACGGAAAAATTATAAAAAGCGCCGAAACCTTTGCTATTGCGCATATTCTTATGCGCTATGCGGTATTGCAAACCGATTTATGGCAAGCAGTTGGCAGGATGCTCGCGACTTCTTTACTCGCATACTCAAGTGAATCAGCGACACTACCGGCGTATTTTAAGATTACAGAACCTAAAAGCGGCGGACGCGGCATTATGATAGACGATAGCAACATTCTGAATGCCGGGGTACTTTACCCGATCGTATTACCTGATACCACATGGTATCCGCATATAAAGTCGCTCGCTTTACAAGCAGAACCGGGTATATGGGCATGGACCATCGCACGGGATATTGAAGTGCTTGAACATACTGCAAAAACGCTTACACTCCGCATCCGGTTCGTAAAAGATGAAGCTCACTACCTTACATTACATGGCATTAAACCGTTTTATCGCATTGAATTATACGGTATTCCTTTTAGAAGCGATAGCCGGTATGCAATGTATCACTCTTCAGGATACCGCTACAATTCAGACTCCAAATTACTCTATCTAAAAATGCTGCATAAAGCAGAATATGAGGTGATAAAATTATCATTTGAGCAAGCGGCTCCTGCTGCATCGGCTACACCGTCAACCCCAGCGTCTTCTGTACAGCAGGAAATTCAGACTGTTACGCCGGCGGTAGAGCCAGTACCCGATTCAAAACCTGAGAAAACCACTGAACCATTAGCTGAAAAACCGCCTCTACACGTCCAAGAGCAACAGCCACTCACTGATACTACCGATTACGCTAAACCAGAGTAATCTCAAAACCGCATTGCTCTATAAATCACTACCCCGATGCAAAGTCTCATTGAGGTACAGTCGGTTGTAATACCCTTTGTTGCAACGCCGCATGTGAGCATTAACCCTCATACAAATAAAAAAGCCCCGTTTTCATCACGGGGCTTTTTAGGAGCTTTATAAAGATATTACTTTTCAGTTAAAAGCATTGTCTTTAAATCAAGCTTACAACCGGTATCAAAGGCTCTATTATCACGATCCTTTAAAGCATGGATCTTGATACAATCGCTTGCTTGTTCCAAATAGAGAATAATATCGCTGTCACCAACATACTTCACTAAATCGGCAGGTATTTTTTTGTCCTGGGTATCAGTAGAAGCAGTGTACCAGATAAAAAGCCCCATCTCTTTGGCAAATGCCTTCATTTGCTGCATAGCTTCAGGCAATGCTTTGGCAAAGTTAAAATCATCTATCATTAAGGTTGAAGGCTTAGAGCCGCCTTCAAACAAGGCCTTCACTGTTTTTATGATCTGACCAGTGTGTACAATATCTTGATTAAAGTTAAGCACAACACGCCGTGCAATGATTTCAGCTTTTAATTCCGCGGCTTTTTCTAAGTGCTTGCGCTCAGCAAGCTCATCAAACATATTGTTGTACCACGTAATCGCATAATCAACATGCTGACTAAAAGAAATATGCACAAGCGAGTTGCCTTGCAAAAGCTGATCCAGACCTAACTGCACCAACATAGAAGTTTTACCTACTCCTTTTTTTGCAGTAACAATACCAATTTCACCAGGTTGCAAACCACCATGCAATGCTTTATCAAAATTGCGAACAGCGCTACGCTCTATTAAATCTTGCTTTACCATATCTCGCCTCCTATTTCTGTTCAGCTTTTCGTTTTTCTTCGTATTCCTTAATTAACCCTTCAGTAATACTTTGTGGAGCTTTACCGTATTTAGCAAATTCCATTGAATATTCTGCTTTACCTTGCGTAGATGAACGGAGAATCGTAGAAAATCCAAACATTTCACTCAAAGGAACTTCTGCATCTACGCGAGTAAACTGTTCGTCCTCAGTTGAGGAAAGAATAATACCACGCCGTTGGTTAATAAGCCCAAAGATATTACCCTGAAACTCTTGCGGCCCTTCAATAGAAACTTTCATAATTGGTTCAAGCACTGTAGCGTTTGCCTTCTTGTATGCTTCACGGAACGCTCCAATTGCTGCCGCTTGGAATGCCATATCAGAAGAGTCTACCGGATGCGTCTGGCCATCGTTAATCGTTACACGTACCCCGACAATGGGGAATCCTATGAGCGTTCCTTTTTTTACCGCTGCTCTAAAGCCTTTATCACAGGAGGGAATAAATTCAGCAGGAATAGCACCGCCTTTTATCTGATCCACGAATTCATAATCTTGTTCAGCAATAGGTTCGATAAATCCGGCTACACGACCGAACTGCCCAGAACCACCCGTTTGTTTTTTATGCGTATAGTTAAAATCAGCACGCTGACTAATAGCTTCACGATAGGCAACCTGCGGCATACCTGTTTCCACTTCGCACTTATATTCACGGCGCATACGTTCAATGTACACGTCCAAATGCAGTTCGCCCATACCTTGAATAATCGTTTGATTGGATTCAGGATCAACATAGGTACGGAATGTGGGGTCTTCTTTGGTAAAACGGTTGAGTGCCTTACCCATTTGATCAGCAGATTTTTTATCTTTCGGCGTAACAGAAAGAGAAATAACCGGATCGGGAACAAACATGGAACTCATGGCATAGTTTAAGTTACCGCCACAAAAGGTATCGCCTGAAGCACAGTCTATACCAAAGAGCGCAACAATATCACCGGGTGCACCTTCAGAAATATCTTCCATTTCCGCTGAATTCATACGGACAAGCCGCCCTACCTTGAACTTCTTTCTCGACCGGGTATTATACAGTTCGCCGCCTTTTTTGAGTGTCCCCTGATAAATACGAACATACGTGAGCTGGCCATATTTACCGTCTTCCAATTTAAACCCAAGCGAAACCACCGGCGCGTCAGGGTCTGCTCCAAGCGTTACCGGCTCTTCATTCTTATCCAAATCAAGCGCTTTATTCGTAACTTCCGAAGGATTAGGCAGGTAATAGGTTACCGCATCAAGTAACGGCTGTATTCCCTTGTTTTTATATGCTGAACCGAGAAAAACGGGGACAAATTTTTCCTCAAGCGTTGCTTTGCGTACTGCTGCCCGAATTTGTTCCTCCGTTTCCGCCCCTTCAAGATAGGCTTCCGCTAATTCATCGGAAAACATAGAAGCAGCATCGAGCATTTCATCGCGGTACTTTTTGGCTTCGCTTACTAAGTGCGCTGGGATTTCTGCCATACGTATTTCCGTTCCATTGTCCCCTTCAAAATAGATCGCTTTCATGGTGATTAAGTCAACGACGCCTTCAAGCTTATCTTCAAGTCCAATCGGAAGCTGCATCATATATGCGTTAAGCCCCAATTTTTCACGCAGCTGCATACGTACCTTTAAAGGATTTGCACCGGTTCTATCGCATTTATTGACAAAGGCAATGCGGGGAACATGGTAGCGTTTTAATTGGCGGTCAACGGTAATTGACTGTGACTGCACGCCTCCTACTGAACAAAGCACGAGGATAGCGCCGTCCAATACGCGCAACGACCGCTCAACTTCGATAGTAAAATCAACGTGCCCGGGTGTGTCGATAACATTTACGGTATAATCCTTCCATTTAACTTGCGTTGAAGCTGATTGAATCGTAATACCCCGCTCACGCTCCAACTCCATATTATCCATAACGGCACCGACACCATCTTTTCCCCGCACTTCATGAATAGCGTGGATACGATCACAATAAAACAAAATACGTTCAGAAAGAGTCGTCTTTCCAGAATCGATATGTGCACTTATCCCAATATTTCGCATTTTTGAAATATCATTATTCATAATTCTTTTACCTCATCTGTAATTTTGTTCTGACCTAAAGGGAACCTCTAAAAACCTCAGTTTTTTAGAGGTTTTCTTTGATTTTCGTTTACGATGTAATTCCATAAGTATCCATTTTATAACGACTTATGGAATTACTCGTCGAACAGCTCTAAAAATCCAACAAGGTTTTTAGAGCTGCCGTATAGTATAGTGCAAAATATCTGATATGACAAGCCCCTTGCAAATAAGTCCCTCAGGGCGCATACATCAAAAAAACCGATAGGCTTGCTGTTTTTAGCAGGTTATCTTGAAATGCGATTTTCAGAAACTTCCGTTTGCAGAACAGGTCTATTGTTCTTTGAACGGCTGAATAGCGCAAGAAGAACAAAGCCGACGCCGCAGAGCATAAATGACATGGTATTTCCGCATACCTGTTCGCTTAATCCTGCTACCGGTTTTGAGGCCGCTTCCGCTGTACTTAAAAAAATCGACATCAGATTAAATTTGCTTCTGATAGCCTCTTGGGTGTAGCGGGTGAACAGCATAATGGCGTAATGGGTAGTGGTAAAAGCACTGATCATGCCGCTTGCAGTCAAAATAAGCAGGAGCGTATAAAAGTCCGGCTGACAGAGTATTAAAAACAGCAGAGCCCCATTTAACAGCATACCCACAAACGATAAAACCGGTACATTAACCTTTATGTTCGGTATATTAATGAGCAATGAGCCCAACGCTCCTCCAACGGCAAGGGCATTCATCAACATTGTATACCGAAATGCGCTTGCATGCAGTACCGTAAAAATATACGAAAGCGTTAGTAACGAAGCAGCTCCCCCGATAAACACAATACCGGCGGAGCCTATGAATATAATACTGCTTCCACCTTTCCAAAACGTGAGGATGCTCTCTTTCAGCAGCTTATGATCAGACTGCTGCTTTATCGGATACGTATGCCTTGATAATTGCGCTATAATGCACGCTGTAACAGGATATACAGAAGCAGTAATTAAATACATCGTACTCGCGGTAGTGCGATCTCCCACTATACCCGCACAAAGAGAACCCGCCAGTACAACCGCCACATTTACCGCACGCGACACACTTTGCCGTAAGGTCATTTGCTCGTTTGTCGTAATAGCGCGTAAGAATTCCGCACGGTATGTTTCCAAGAGCGAAAAAAAGAGGGAAAACACAGCAAAAATGGGCACCAGAAGCACTATATTATTATGTGCAAAAAACAATGCGAGCGCAAACAGCCCCGTTAGTAGTTCTCCCATAATAAATATTGTTCTAAAGCTAAAGCTAAGCGTAACATGCGCATTCACAAAGAATACCGCGACTTTAGCCAGCAGAGCAATCATCGGAAAAAGGGAAACGGCAAGCAAACTGCCCGATTGTTTATATCTAAAAATGGTGAGCGCCGTTACCATAAAACAATCACCGAACGACGAAATAAAATCGCAGATGAGCAACACCATAAAATCTTTATGATTTCTCTCATTACTTTGCATACTTTGTGATTCCTTTGGTCACCTCATGTTCAATATGATACGTTAAAGTATTATATTATATATAACATATTATTTGATAAAGCCATATCTGTCAATGGCCGCTTGACGGCAATGCCGGTTATTATTCCATGGATAACTACTTCATGTGTTAAATTTAAAAAGGCTTTCAATTTAAGGTTTCTTACAAAACCGTGGTAAGTGTGGTATAATAATCAATGAGGAATAGATAAAGGGAACCCCTATTCCGTTAGGCAAATTGGAATTTATTCACCTATCTCAAAGTTTCAGTATTGCAATAATCTCATTCCCATCCATATCTCCGGTTTCAGTAAAACCAAATGAATGATATAATGTACGAGCCGCTTTATTTTCAGGTTCATATGACAGCCAGCAGTACTCTGCCTTGCCGCAAGGAAAAGATTTAATGAAATTCAAGCCAAGAGCCAGCGCTTCCCTTCCAAAACCTTTTTTCTGATACTTTTGGTCAATCATTAAGCGCCAAAGGTTATAGTTTCCTCTTGCTATATGAGGTACATTATCCCAGTAATCATCTACATCATAGCCTATCATAATAAACCCAACAGGAATTTCGCCGTCATAGATACCAAACGGAAATGCATAACCATTTGCCGTGATTGTAATGTACGCTTCAATGATACTTATATCGTTGGCTGCAACAAAACTTTTCTGTGCTTCCGATACTTTCAGTTTCAGAATGTCCCAAATATTTTTTCCGTTTACTTTTTCCAAATGAAGCATAATGTCATGGCCTCCGCAAATTCTCATGTATGTCACTCACTATTTTATCATAATTATACCGTATTTCGGTTAAGCGTTACAGCAGTACCATACACTGATGCTCTGTGCCGGGAGCGTTGATTTATTGATGCAGCTTCTTGACAGCAAGAGTGATTTCTGTCATACTAATCATACTAATCATACTTAAAATAAAGGAGGTGTGATAAACAGTTCGGCAGGAATTCAGCCTCACTGTTTATCTGCCGAGTTTGCCTTTCGGCAAACGTCGCATTATTATATGTGCTTTTTCACTTCGTTGCAAAAGCACGGAAAAAACTTTTTCCAAAAATTTGATAATTTTTTCAAAAAGTTTTTATGGGAGGTAGAAAAATGAAACACCCAGAGGGAAAATACGCTTGGA
>JBQNBR010000065.1:0-11089 GCA_052169815.1 Treponema sp. | reverse complement strand
ACTTTAGCACTTTTTCCTCTTTTTTGATACCTTCACTTAAAAATTGATTTCCGTGATGGCAAACGCATAGGTTGTGATCTTTCCGCAGCTACTAGGTTAGCGGCGGTGCTTCTTGTGTCATGCCCTCCCGTAGCTAAAAAACGTGCGCATCATCCTCTTTTTGAAAGCGAATGCAGGCACAGTATAAAAGCTGCGGCGCCCCATACCAGCATCACGGCAAAACCGCTCCTGCTGCAAGAGCCGAATCCGAAAAGGTAGGAGCGCACCGCCTGCGCAATCCGTACAAACGGTAAACTATTATAAAAGGGCATCGTCCAAGCAGGCAGCCGCTCAGCAGGGTAGGTGATGGGGGAAAACAAGAGCCCTCCCAGCATAATCACTTGGGTAACGAGGGCTACAATGTTCGACGGAAAGCAGTACGCTATCGCAAATCCTATACAGATGGTTACCAGTTGCGCTGCAAGCAGTACGCATATCCCCATTACCGATACTTCTATGGCGATATGAAATCTAACGCTGCCTGCAATACCGCTCATGATAATTCCGGGCACGGAAGCAGCGCACCAAATCAGCATGTCAGAAATTAACAGAATGCTGCGCGGTACCGGTAATGTCCGTTGATATGTCAGCACGCCGTTTATCTTTGCCTCGCTGATAATCTGCGGAGCAAGCGCGCAGCCGACGGCAATGATACCCAAAGACATCGCCCCCGACGCCAAGTAAACGCTTGCCGTACCGTCCAAAGCCGGAATGAGAAAAGCCATACCGTAGACAATCGTAACGGCAAACACCATTTGAATAAGCGTAAATACCACCAGTAAGTATCGGTGCCGGATAACCGACCAGCGTATAATGGCATATAAGGCTTTCAAGAAACCGATTTGCCCGTGCGATTCTGCATTATTCAGCATGGGTATTCCCTCCGTTAATATATTTTTCATAGAGCGTTTCCAGAAAATGAGAGGCAAGCCGGTAGTTGACAATGCGCCCCTGTTCAATGAGCAAAGACATCCATTGCACGGCATCGTTGAGTCGCTGGTACGGCAGCACGAGGCTGAGCATGTCCGCATTGTTTTCCACTACTATTACACGCGCATAATCGGGGATTTCATCTTTTTGAAGGCCGCCCGGAGCTTCCAACGTTAAAACGGCGCTGTGCCGGATGCGGTGAAGGCTTTTAATAGCAATGTCTTCCCGTATGGTACCGTGATCAAAAAGGATGAAGCGGTCGGCGTATTTTTCTACTTCCAAGAGATTATGCGTTACCACCAGCACGATATGGTGTGCCTGCGCGAGCGTTTTTATGTATGCCCATACTTTTTTCCGTCTGATAGGGTCTACGTCATTGGTCGGTTCATCGAGCAAGATAATAGGAGCAGGATATACGCACGCCATTGCAAAGGAGGTAAGCCGCTGCAATCCGCCTGAAAGCTTTTCTCCCGATACGGAAGCGGAGCCGCTTATATCCAAGGCGGCCAAAAGAGAATCGGTGCGGATACGAGCTTCGCTTTTTGCCGCGCCTCTAATGAGCGCGATGGATTCAATGGCCTGCCGTACCGTTACGCCCGTAAGCGGCGCATAAAGCTGCGGCATCATCGTAATGACCTTCCGCGCAAAGGCAGGCTGCTTTACAAGCGATGTTCCCCTAAACACCGCATCGCCTGAATCAGGCTTGAGTAAGCCTACCAGCTGGCTGAGAAATGTCGTCTTCCCCGCTCCGTTATGTCCTACCAGTGCGGTAAGCTGACCGGGGTAGCACGTAAGCGATATGGCATCATTCGCCGGCAGCGCGCTTTTTTTATACGTTTTGGTTAAACTTTTTACTTCCAAGACATCGTTATTCATCTGCTGCATAGTATTGTTTACATCCTACCTATTATTTTATATAGTATTGCATATAATATATATTTTGTCAAATGAGAAAGGAGTTTTCACGATGCCCCCGCTGCACAAGCTCAAGCCCTCTCTCCTATATCGCTGTTTAAGTCTACGCAATATGCCATGGATACCTCCGGCAAAATTATAAAAGAGATAAAAATAATTTGTCAATCTTCTCTTTTTGCTGCAGAAAACCCTGAAACACACCTTACAGTATATTGCAGAAGCACGGCGTCCTGTGCTATACTTAAAGCTAGACAATGAAAATACTAGAACCAAACCGGCTATTGTATATTTTAGGCGCTCTTACAATGGGATTTGCAACAGCACTGAATATCCAAGCTGCTATTCCGTATCATTCTTTTATACCGCATATACATGTGATAAAGGCCATAATCAACAGTTTTTGTATGTGCCTTTGTGTTATCATTGCCTTGTATCCTGAAAAAAAATTATTAACGTATATTGTCTTTTTCGTTGAAGCAGGGAATGTGGCACTCGTCGGTTTTATTGGGGTAGGTACTTCCTTGTTCTGTGTCGGGGTTATCCTGTGTTTTGTCAACGGAGAATTTGCCCGAAATCGTACCGGAAAAATTATACTGCTCAGTATCTACTGGGTACTTATCATTATCACGATTTATCCGGTATTGGGTCTTCATTTTCTTATTTTTGAGATCATGATGACGTTATTTGCATTCGTCTTATTTGCCGCTGTATATCAAAAACTTGAAGCCAAACTATCCTACTTACTCATATTGCCGGCAGAATCGGTAGAAACGAAAATTACCCTACCGCCTAAAGGTTCAGTTTTAAAGCTGCGAGATTATGCACTTTCAGAGCGACAAAGAGTGTTTATTATCGGCTCGATAAAAAACGGTGAAACCTACGAAAAGCTTGGAGAAAAGTATTACGTCAGCACCTCTGTAGTAAAAAAAGATATGGCAGCCGCTTGTAAATATTTCGGCGTAGCGAATCGCGAAGCCCTGAGAATTTTATTGCTCCAGTATCGAGTGGAATAACGTTCTACATACCAGAGGAACTGCAAAACGCAGCGGGCATATTGAAAAAAAATCTCACCACAGTTACGCCGTCCTACTTGCGATAAAGCCCATTAGCTGCTATTCTAAACGCTATGAAAGCTATTCGGAAATTGATACTTATTATTACTATAATTATACTAGGCACGCTGCTAAGCTTTTTTTTCGGCTGGACGCAGTTTTCTATTCCGGCAGGGAAATACGGTGTATTGCTATCCAAATCAGGCGGATACTACCAACAGGTCATCACACCAGGGGCTTTTACTTGGCGATGGGAACTGTTAATCCCTACCAATGGCCGTGTGCTCATTTTTGACCTGAGCCCGCGCAAGGTAAGCTATGCAGTAACAGGCTCCTTACCTTCAGCCGACCAATACGCTAAAATATTAAACAGCAAAGAAACGTTTACGTGGTCATTTTCCGCTGAGGCGCTCGTAACCTTAAAACCTGAGCAGTTGGTACCGCTTGTCGCAAAAAATACCATACAAACGCAAGAAGCACTCGAAACGCACATCGACGCAAGCATACAATCAGCGCTACAATCATTAATGCAACACTATATCACGGACTTACTTGATGATCCGTATGAATATCAAAAAGTAAAAACGGATTATAGCGCTTTCACTGAAAAAGTAAAAAATGACCTGCAAAAAAAAGTAAACGGTCAATTTTCTGTTGAGGCAGTAACGCTTTCTGCTATCTCTATACCCGATTTAAATACCTATAAAATTGCAGAGCAAGCCTATGCGGTCTATGAGCAAAATAGAGAAATGCTTTTAGCGGAAACCGCCGCACAAGAAGCACAGCGGGCTGCTTCCGAGCAGTTTCAAATTGAACGGCTCACCAAGTGGGGTGATTTCCTTGCAAAATACCCGAAAATTCTAGAGCTCATTGCAGTGGCGCAAAAAGACTCCAAATCAGCGCTTGATGCGCTTAAAGCAGTGCAACATAGCGATAAAGACTAACCGCCCGCTCTACCAAAAACTCGGCTGATTAACCGGTAAACACCAGTTAATCAGCCGGTCATCTGGTAGGGTTAAAGAGATAGCCCCACTACAGCTGATTTAATTTTTCACTGATAAACTCACTTTTTTCTTTTAAGCCTATTTTCCCTGTTTCAAGCAGAATAACATTCGGCTGCTTTGAATCCAACCGTACACGCCCTGCCGATTCTTTTATCATGCGCAACAATTTATCGATAGAAATTTTTGAGACCTTTGCAAAGGTAATACGGACAAAACCGTTCCGTTCTTTCAAAGAAGCGATAGAAAGCTTGGTGCATATAATTTTTATTTCAGCCAATGCCAATAAACTTTCAACTTCTTCCGGAATAGGCCCGAACCTATCGCATAATTCTGCATGCAAGAGAGCAAGCTCATCTGCGCTTTGCATTGCTGCTATTTTTTTATAGACTTCCATTTTGGTTTCAGGCACAAAGATGTAGGTATCAGGTATAAACCCGGTATACTCAAGCTCAATAACCGGTTCAATGGCAGGTTCATATCCTGCATTCTGCAGCCGCTCAACCGCTTCTTCCAATAACCGCAAATACAGATCAAAGCCTACCGAATAAATATCCCCTGATTGCTCCTTGCCGAGCAAATTGCCCGCACCACGTATTTCCATGTCCTTCATGGCTATTTTAAATCCTGAGCCAAGTTCAGTAAAATCGGAAATAACCTGCAAGCGCTTCATGGCAACTTCAGAAAGAGCGCGATTTTCAGGATAGAGCAAATACGCATACGCTTTTTTATCAGACCGCCCTACCCTACCGCGTAATTGGTACAACTGAGAAACCCCGTACATATCGGCGCGATCAATAATAATAGTATTGGCATTAGGAATATCGATACCATTTTCAATAATGGTGGTGGCAATCAGCACATGAAAACCACCCATATTAAACCGCTGAAAAATATCCTCAAGTTCAAGCGCCGTCATTTGCCCATGTGCGCTATCAATTAAAGCCTCAGGGACTAATTTCTGTAAGAGGTATCGCGTCTCTTCAAGGCTCTCCACTCGGTTATGCAAATAGTATACCTGTCCCCCCCTATCCATTTCGAAGCGGATTGCCTGAGCAACCGTTTCAGGATCAAAGGGAGCTACTACTGTTTCAATAGGCCGGCGGTTTTGCGGCGGCGTAGTGAGTAAGCTCATATCGCGTATTTTCAATAAACTAATGTGCAAGGTACGCGGAATGGGGGTAGCACTGAGCGCAAGACAGTCTATGTTAGTTTTAAGCTGTTTCAGCCGCTCTTTATCTTTGACGCCGAATCGCTGCTCCTCGTCGATGATCATCAAACCAAGGTCTTTAAATACTACATCCTTTTGAATAAGCCGATGCGTACCAACGGCAATATCAAATTCACCTTTTTTTATCTGTTCAAGTACCTTTTTCTGCTCTGCTTTGGACACAAATCGCGAAAGGCGCGTAATTCTTACCGGGAATTTCTGAAACCGATTGCAAAACGTTTCAAAATGCTGTTCAGCCAAAATAGTAGTGGGAGCCAAAAAGGCTACCTGTTTACCGCTCATCACCGCCTTAAAAGCGGCACGCATAGCTACCTCAGTTTTGCCGTACCCAACGTCACCGCAAACCAAACGGTCCATCGGCACCGGCTTTTCCATATCAGCCTTTATATCCCGAATACAGGCCAGCTGATCCTCTGTTTCTTCGTACGGAAAAGCCGCTTCAAAAGCCGTTTGCCATTCATTGTCTTTTGCAAAGACAAAACCGGAGGCAGCTTTTCTGCGTGAATACAAATCAATTAATTTTTCCGCAATATCTTCAACTGATTTTTTTACTTTGTTCTTTCGATTTTCCCACGATTTTGATCCAATCGTATCTAAACGGGGCGCCTCCCCTTCATTGCCGATATACCGCTGTATGAGGTTTGCCTGCTCAATAGGAATAAAGACCGTTTCATCCTGTGCATAGAGCACATTGATATAATCGCGCTCATGCCCAAGGGTTTTTACCCGCTCAATGCCTTTAAACTGCCCAATACCGTAGTTTACATGCACTACATAATCCCCGGGATTCAATTCAACAAACGTATCAATGATAGAGCTCTTAACTTTTTTAACCGATTGAGGGATTCTCCGCCGCCGGCCGAAAATCTCATTTTCTTGAATAACTAATACTTTTTCTTCATGAATACAAAACCCGGAGGAGAGGGTGAGCGGGAGGATATGCACGTTAATATCTTTTAAAATCTCTCTAATACGAAGACTTTGCGATTCACTTTCTGCAAAGATAAAAATACGCCATGAATCGGCACATAAATGCGTGAGCTCTTCCCGTAAATAGACGATATTCCCAAAAAAACTGCGCGGCGGATCACAGTTAAAGGTAATATCATCTTTGTCCGCTCTTTCTGCCCGTAAAGTCCGCAAAAAAATACTGCGCTGGTACGAATCCGACAACTTCTCGAACGAAAGCAATAGCCGCTCAGGCTGAGGAAATTCAGGGATTAAAAAAGTATGCTTAAGATCGCCGTCAATAGCAAGCGTACTTTTTTTATAGAGACCGTGGTACTCACGCTCCAATACCTCTACCGCATTTTTTTGCCGGTCGTAATCCATATACATGACAACCGTATCAGTGGCACCATAGGTGATATAATCGATGACACTTGCCGGTTTTTCAAAACAGAGCGGATAAAAAAGCTCTTCACCGTCAAAGGCGCGGTGTGTATACAGATGATCCAGCAATGGGGCCATCGCATCGGAGAACTCTGGTAATGCGTTGAACCTTTGTGCTAACGCAGCAATGCGCTCATCATCCCAGATAACCTCTTTCATAGGATACAGCGTAATAGCCTCAAATTCTTCAAGCGAGGCTTGCGTTTGCATATCAAAAGACTTGATTTTTTCAACGCTCGTAAAATCAAACTGAATACGGTACGCGCTATGCTGCGATCCCTTGTTACCGGCAAAACAAATATCCAGCACCTCGCCGCGAAGCGCGAACTCACCACGCACACTTACGCGCGACACCCGCGTATACCCCCATTGGATTAAAAGTTGCGCCACCTTAACCGTATCTATTTCTTTACCCCGTACAATAGTGTACGTCAGCGTCTTAAAATAAGAAGCAGGCGGTACCGGTGTTAAAAAAGCACGCTGCGTGATAATAGTAACGGTGCGGCTATCGGCAGCGGATAAGAGTTCCGCCAGCACTTGCGCACGTTCAGAAAACACCGGTGAAGCATTCTGTATCGGACGATAGGCAACATTTCCCCACCACGGTAACACATGCGCTTGTAAGCCCGCTATATCAAGGTTTGCCTTGAGCTCTTCGATTTCTTTTTCGGTAGGGACCACAATGCAAAGACGGCTATCAAAGGTACGGACATATTCCGCTAAAAAAAAGGCAAAAAGCCCGCTCGAAAGTCCTTGCACCGTGTAAGGGAAAGCATGCCGCTCAAGCTGTGCAAAGGCAATGCGCATGTCAGGCCATACGCGAATCGTTTCTTGTAATGAAAGTAATGACATGAGATAGTATACAGTAACGTATCTAGCTACCGATGCGATCCCACGTAGCGAGAAAGATCAACGATATTATTTACGATGATATGATCATTGTACACTTCAAATCGGCCTTGCGTGGCGAATTTTTGAAGCGCATCAGCGACCACATCGTCAGACAACCCCGCCCACCGAGCGACCTCTTCAATAGTGATAGCAAACTTACGCTGCTGCGTAGTTTTATCAATATCAGGTTCCGTCTCATCCAGCATGAGAAACACATCGCCAACACGCGCCATCGTATCTTCAATAGTCAAAATCATAAACCGGCGTTTTTGAGTATAGATACGCTTTACAAATGTTTTTAATAGCCGCATAGCAATAGCGGGATTACCCGTTAAAAGAATTTCAAAATTTTCTTTATTAAATTCAAGCGCAACAACCTCATCATACGCAATAGCAGATGCAGAACGCGGTGAATTATCCAATACGGCCATTTCACCGAAAATTTCACCTTGCTGTAAAATATCAATATTCTTTTCTACGCCATTAATAATTTTAATCAGCTCAACACGGCCGGACTGAATAAGATAAAAACAATTTCCCGGTTCAAATTCTGAGAAGATAACCGAACCCTTAGGAAATTTCTTAGCAAAACGAGAAAAAATAGCAAATACATCAGGCATGAACAGCTCCTGCACATTCAGTTTGCAGCGCTTTTATTTTAGGCACCAGAAGAGGGCCTGCCATCGTAAGCGCTTTATCGTAACACATCAATGCTTTATCAGCCCGTGACATTTTCTGATAGCAAAGCCCCAGATACATCAACCCCTCCGCCACCTTAATTGATTTAGGATAACGGGCCACAAACCCTGTTGCAAGTTGAATACAGCGCACGTATTCTTTTTGCTCATACAAGCAGAGCATGCTACCGATATAGGCTGCTTCAATATTTTTACTTTGATTAGATTCAATGATCGCATGGTACTGTTTATACGCCTCATCCCAATTTTCTTGCTGAACTAAATCATTTGCAATTTGAAAATTCAATGCAAGGGAATCAGTGGCTTGCGCAGGAGCATTAGAAAAATGATATGCTTGTGATTCTACGCCCCCGCTCGGATGCGCTTCGCCAAAATTTCTACCTGCCATTTTTGAAGCATTGGCAATCATCGGAGTGATAAGCGATACATGTTTACCGTTTGGGTATAAACACTTATACCGTTCTGCCACCTGACCCGCTGCATGATAGTGCTGAGACTTGTAAAAGGCTGTTGCAACAGTAAAGAGCCCCTCTTCATTATCAGTTTCTTCCTTACTGTCCATTAAAGATTCCAGTTGATGATGGACTTGTCGAAGCTGTCGTGAAAAGACTTTGAGCATCTGAAGAATAATACGGGTATTTTGATGAGCAAAAGCTTCAAATTCAGCGGTAGAAAATACATATACAAGCGAATCAGTTAACACCATCGCATTTTCTTCACGCGGATAATTGCCTAAAGCAGATCTTACTCCAAAAAATTCACCCGTTTTTACCTGTTCAACTGCTTTGGCCCCAGTTTCAATATCAATAGAACTGAGTGCAATACAACCGCTATGCAACAAGTAAACCCGAGAATCACTATCTCCTGAAAAATAGACAACAGAATTTGCACTGTATTGAACAGCCTTGGGCATTTTCTCCTCCATACAAAAATGTATAGCCTGCAGTAGATTTTATCGATCCTAAGTATTAGACCTGGTGCGGAAACTTCAGTTTCAGAACAGGCTACCTTGAAATGCGATGTTCGACCTGGTGCGACAACGCAATTATCACACCAGATCTATTATAAGCTATACTGAAGAAAAAAACTAGTATTTATCCGCTTTTCATTACAGTTTCTTTTCCTTACAGCCGATAACATACATCAAGTTCTGCGTATTAAAAAGCCCAGCACTGGAAAGTGCTTAACTGTCTCAATATAGTGCCCTGTGCTTGTTTGCATGATCCAAAGGGGCAGGTTCAGCCGTAAGCACCTTACTACCTGTTTAAAGGCATTTCCAAGAAAGACACGAGTTTCTGCCCTGCCTTACCACGGTGAGAAAATTGATTTTTTTCCTCACTCGTTAATTCAGCTACCGTTTTTTGCAGCGCAGGAATATATACTATTGGATCGTATCCAAAACCGTACATACCCTGTGCATGTTCTGTAATCTGCCCTTCAAAGGTTTCCTGCACGCAATAAAATCGATCTTCTGCCAGTAAAAGCACCAAAGCGCAAACAAATCGGCACGTCCTCTGTGTTTTTCCGCACATTTCGCGTAAGATACGTTCATTCTTTTCTGCAGCGCTCAGTACCGTACCATTGACCGAACCGTAACGGGCAGAGTAAATTCCCGGCTTCCCTTGTAATGCGTCAATACAGAGCCCTGAATCATCGGCGATAACCGGCAAGTGTACACAGCTATAGAGTGCTCGCGCTTTAATAAGCGCATTGTCTAAAAACGTGCTGCCTGTTTCCTCTGGATCAAATGCAATACCCACCTCCTGTGGTAATATGATGCTATGGTTTGAAAAAATCTGAGCAAATTCTTCCCTTTTATGCTCATTTCCGCTTGCTAAATAAATAGTCATGCACTAACATAACACGCTTTTCTCAAATCAGCAAGGTTGTTATCAACGGTTGTACGTGAAATACCAAACTGCTTGGCGAGTATGCGGTTACTAGGCATACAGTTATAGTTTTGAGTCTTTTGTAAGAACATTTGCCACAGCTGATAGTAATAATTTTTTTGACGTAACAGCCGGCGTAAGCGGGTAGCATGTAGTTCATCGATATTCTGCAATTGCACTTTGACACTATTGTAACGAATATAATAAAAATCACGCTTTGCCACGAACGATTCATAAATAGCCAGCCGTTTATTAGCCCGTTTTTTGGTTTCATCAAGAATCGCTTCTAATTTTTTTACTGATACCTGCAAAGCATCTGCAATATGCGAAATAAATACATCATTCAGAAAAAAACATGATTTACATGCCAGTAATAATATACGCCGTTTGTAAATAGCATCTTTCCGACTATTCCATTTCGTGGTGTTTTTAATTGCAGCTACTTTCTCAGCCGAAATATTATATGCAACAGGAGTACTTGCAGCATACACATTACATTCGCTGTCATAAGTTTCTTCATCAATTTTTCTATCCTCTATGTATGCCTGCTCATTTTCCGCAACTGTATCATAGCTCGTTTTTTCATGCATATGCCTTTTAAATGAATAAAAATAAAATTTTAACGACATCTTTAGATAAGTAAAAAAGCTCGATAATGACGAGTTATACCTGCTTATAATCGTCTCGAGTGAAGGGTACAACCATGTAAGAAAATCATAGCGAACATCTTCATCCTTTATATAAATATAAAATTCATCTAAATGAAAATAGATATACTCAAACACGGTATCTACTACTTTTTTGCGCTCTTCGCCACCAAGACTGAATGTGAGTAATAATTCCTCACTAAAATAATGCTGCATTAATACGTTCCTCCCATATAATATCTATATACTATATGCTACCACATAGGTATAAATGCCCATTATTTTATGCATTTTATTGAAAATAAATTACATAATAACCTGTACATGTTAAAGTTGAACGTGATGATCCCAGGGAAATCAATTTTTGTCTAAAAGCGGTAATAAGTCGTAAGGATTCATAAGAG
>JBQNBR010000064.1:0-11411 GCA_052169815.1 Treponema sp. | reverse complement strand
GGAAGCGTTATTAGCAACCGTTGAAAACGAAATTAACCAAACCAAAGAGGCCTTAGAAAACGTACAAGGTACGCCGACTGAAGTCTATGCACGTATTGTCGGTTACTACCGCTCTGTCCGGAATTGGAACAAAGGCAAACGAGCGGAATTCGGCGATCGTACTATGTTCTCTGATGAACAGGCAGCATTAGCGCCGCAAATTGCTCAGGCGATAACAGCATAAGCGTATGCGTGTGGGCTTGCAGAAAACCAGCTTGGTGAATTATCCCGGTCACGTTGCTGCGGTGGTGTTTTTACCGGGCTGTAATATGCGTTGCCCTTATTGTTATAACGCTGAGCTCGCCTGTGCATCAGGTGTGACAGGGCCAGAGGATAGTACCGCCAACCACTATGTTCCACTGGAAGCGGTGTATGAACACCTTAGTAAGCGGAAAAACGTGCTTACGGGATGCGTTATTACCGGCGGGGAAGCTTTACTGTCTCCGGCTCTGTCTGATCTTATTGTGCGTGCAAAAGAAGCGGGGCTTGCCGTTAAAATAGATACCAACGGTTTATCGCCGGAAGCCTTATCACAGCTTGTGCAAAACCCTCAGCTTTGTCCCGATATGTTCGCCCTCGATGTAAAAACAAGCCCCGCACGGTACGGGGAACTTATCCCACAGGGAACCACGGCAGTACAAAAACACGCTGAAACAGCGATTACAAAAACACTTACCCTGCTACAAAATCGGCGCTCCTTTTGCCGTGATGTTGCCATTGAATACCGCACCGTACTGGTGCCCGGTTTGGTAACAGAAGCTGACATATGCAGCATGGCAGCGTACCTACCGTCTGATGCCGCATGGTACTTTTCTCCCTTTATGCCTGGCTCTTGCATGGATCCGCAGTGGAATCTCATGAGCCCCTATACCATATCTGAAATGCAAGCGCTCGTGTGCAAGGCGCAGCAGTTTGTGCCGTCAAGCAGCCTGCGGACATAAGGCTTGCATAACACAGCTCCTTTTTGTATATTAAACCTGTTTGGAAACTTCCGTTTCGAAGCAGGTTTCTTTGAAAGGCGATATTTGATCTGCTAGATAACGTAGTTATCGAACAGATCTTTGTTTAAGCTAAAATGTTGACTGCTTTCAACTCATCCGCTTACCGTATTGCCATTATCGTGCGGATGCACTGAAAGCATGGTAGGGCACCTTCTCAAAACCTTGTTTGAGTTTTTAAGGTTCCCGGTAATACAAAAAGGAGCAGTACTGTGACTATACCCGAACGCTTGGCGTTGTTACGAAGCAAAATGGCTGACCATAAGCTTGATGCGTATTATATACCGACCGCTGACCCGCATCAGTGTGAATATCTAGCAGAACATGATAAAACCCGTGCCTTTATTTCAGGCTTTACCGGATCAGCCGGTACCGTTCTCGTTACCAAAACGGAGGCCTTGTTATGGACAGACGGCAGGTATTTTTTGCAAGCTGAAAAAGAATTGAATGGCAGCGGGATTACGCTGCAAAAAAGCGGAGAGCCCGCAGTTCCTACGCTGTTTGAGTACCTTGCCTCCTCTTTATCGGCGGGCAGTAGGCTTGGAATGGACGGCAAGGTGGTTTCGGTAGAGATGTATACCTCGTTGTGCCAGCAAGCACCGAATGCTGTATTGGTAACCGATGTGGATCTTGTTGGCGAAATATGGAAAGACCGCCCGGAACCGGTACTGAGTAAGGCATTTGTCCACGATATTCAGTACACCGGCGCTTCTGCTAAAGAAAAAATACAAAAGGTACGGCTTGCACTGCGCGAAAAAGGCGCTGAGGCCACCGTCATCGGTGCTTTGGAAGATGTGTGCTATGTGTATAATATACGCGGCTATGATATCGAGGCAACGCCGGTGGTAACGGCGTATGCGATCATCGATGAACAAAGAGCCTGCTTGTATATTGATGAGCGTCAGATCACGGAACCGGTAAAAAAGTATTTAGATCAGCAAGGCATAACGCTTGCGCCCTACGAAGCCGTTTTTGCCGATGCGGCGCGTTTAAGCGGTACGGTATATATTGATCCCAAGCGAATCAATGTGCTTTTACGCAATGCACTTAAAACCGCAGTGATAGAAGGCCTCAATATTACATCAAGCATGAAAGCCGTTAAAAATGAAGTTGAGATAAAAAACTGTCGAAATGCCTTTGTGAAAGACGGCGTTGCAATGGTAAAAATGCTGAAATGGCTTGAAGATCATGCTGATGCAGGCTGTAGCGAATGGGATGTTTCGGAACGGCTTTTGGCATTCCGTGCAGAACAAAAGGATTTCCTCGAAGTCAGTTTTACCACCATTGCAGGCTACGGGGCGAATGCGGCGGTTATTCACTATGCGCCGAAACCGGAAACGGCAGCGGTGCTCAAGCCGCGCGGCTTTTTGCTGTTGGATTCAGGCGGGCAGTACCTTGATGGTACTACCGATATCACGCGGACGATACCGCTCGGCCCGCTTACCGAAAGCGAACGAGAAGATTATACGATGGTGCTCAAGGCGCACATTCAGTTAGCGTTGGCTGTTTTCCCTGAAAACACCCTCGGCTACAAGCTTGATATGCTCTCCCGTGCTCCCCTCTGGCGCGAAGGCAAGGATTACAAGCATGGTACGGGCCATGGCGTCGGCTATGTGCTTTCAGTGCACGAAGGCCCGCAGTCAATTGCCTCCCGCTATAGCGAGCATCCGATGCAGGAAGGCATGATTACCTCTAATGAGCCCGGCATGTACTGTGCAGGAAGCCACGGAATCCGTATTGAAAGCCTCACCCTTACGCAGAAATGGAAAACCACTGAATACGGTACCTTCTTACGCTTTGAAACACTCACCCTTTGTCCGATAGACACACGGCCGGTTATAAAAGAGGCGCTGCTCGACGAGGAAAGAGCATGGTTGAATGCCTATCATCAGCAGGTATATGCTGCCTTGGCGCCTTACCTGGATGAGGTGCATAGGCAGTTTTTGCAAGAGAAAACCCAAGCGCTGTAAGCGGGACCTCTTTTGGCGTCTTTTTCCCGTGTAGTTATCGGCGTTGATCCCGGCCTTGCCTTTACCGGCTATGGCATTATTGCGGCAGCAGGTAACCGTTTGCAGTGTCTTGATTACGGTGTTATTCACACCAACACTGAACAAGCGCCGGCTGATCGCCTTTTGACTATTTTTACCTCGTTAACGCAGGTGCTGAGCCACTATCAGCCCCATGCTGCAGCGATAGAAACGCTCTATTTTGCCAAAAATGTAACGAGCGGCTTGGGGGTATCGGAGGCGCGGGGTGTTTGCCTTTTGGTTTTCGCTCAAGCGGGTATACCGATTGGGCAATATGCCCCCAATGCGATCAAAAAAACGGTAACCGGCATTGCGCAAGCGGATAAAACCCAAGTGCAGCGTGCAGTGCAGCTGCTTTTGGGGTTGCGGACTGTCCCTAAACCGGACCATGCCGCCGATGCGCTTGCAGCGGCTATTACCTACGTGCATAGCGGTACGGTAATGATTAGGTAGTAGGGCCATACGGGTGTGTGATCATGCATCACCGAGAGGAGAGTCTATGGATATTATAAAAAAGCATATCGGCGCGGTCATCTTTCCGGTGGTTGTAGCGATTATCGGTGTGGCGTGCGGCATGGTGCCGTACTTTGCAGTTGCTTCTATTATTACGCAGCTGATACACGGCGTAACGGACTACCGTGCGTTCTTACCATACGTTGCGCTCATCTTTGCAGGCTTTGCCGGAGCCATTATCGGGCACTCGTTATCTACTATCAGTTCGCATAATCTGGCGTTCAGCATCATCGAGGACACGCGGAAGCGGGTAGTTGAAAAGCTGAGCCGTCTTTCGATGGGAACAATCGAAGCCAAAAGCAGCGGTAAATGGTCCCAGTTTGTGGTAGAAACGCTTGATAAAATGGAACAGCCCATCGCGCACGTCATTCCGGAAGTATTGGCGAATGTACTCGTGCCGATTGTCATTGTGGTGATTATTTTTATCTTGAATTGGAAGATTGCCCTTGCCAATCTTATCACGCTTCCGCTTGGGATGTTCTTTTCGATGCTGATGATGAAGGATTACGAAGCAAAGTCCAAGCGGTATCTCGAAGCATCCAAGAAAATGAACGCCGCCGCTGTTGAATATATTCAAGGCATCAAGGTGATCAAAGCGTTTAACAAGTCGGCTTCCTCGTACGGTAAATTTCAAAAAGCGGTGGAGGATAATCGGGATTCCATGCTCGACTGGTACTTGAGCGTGTGCTTCGCTATGGTTGCCACGATGGAAGTACTACCATCTACGCTCCTTTTTGTGCTGCCTGTTGCGCTCTACCTTTTTATGACCGGCGCCGCCGAGCTCCCCGTGCTGATTATGTGCGTGCTGCTTGCCTATGCCTCGTACAAGCCGCTTTTGAAAGCGATGAGCTACACGGATGCGATGGCCAATGTGCGCGTTGTGTTTAAAGAGATACAGTCGGTACTCGATTTGCCGGAGCTGGTGCGATCCGATACGGCAGGCGAACCGCACGAGTATGAGGTGCGCTTTGAAAATGTCGTGTTCGGCTACGGCGAAAGTGAGGCGGGTACTGCAAAGGTATTCGACGGCTTGAGCTTTACTGCAAAGGAAGGCGAGCTGACGGCGATTGTCGGCTCTTCAGGCAGCGGTAAATCGACCATTGCCAAGCTGCTTGCAGGCTTTTGGAACATTGAAGGCGGGCACATCACCATCGGCGGTGCGGATATCGGCAGCATGAGCCTTGAGCGGAACATGCGCTTGGTAACCTATGTGTCGCAGGAAAACTTCTTATTCAACAAGAGCATTCGGGATAACTTAAAGATGGCGAAGGAAAACGCAACCGATGCAGAGATCGTCGCGGCGTGTAAAAAGGCAAGCTGCGATGAGTTTATCCAGAGCTTGCCCGAAGGGTATGACACCAATGCGGGGAACGCCGGCAGCAAGTTCTCAGGCGGCGAACGGCAGCGGCTCACCATTGCCCGCGCGCTGCTGAAAGACAGCCCGATCGTTGTGCTCGATGAGGCAACCGCCTATTCCGATCCCGAAAACGAGGCGATTATCCAGCAATCCATCGACAACCTCGTACAGCATAAAACCGTCATTATGATTGCGCACCGGCTCTCCACCGTTGTCAATGCGGATAAAATCCTTGTATTGGACAAAGGCAAAATTGCCGCAGAAGGCACACATGCGGAACTCTTACAAACTTCTCCGCTCTATCAAAACATGTGGCAGTCCCATATCAGCAGCAGGGATAATTAATTAAAAAAGTGATAAAATGCTGGAAGCAGTACAAGACTGCCGAAGGATAGAACCTTACAAATAATCAAATTATAGGGATGATTAAAAACGAGAATCAGGGGAAGCTGAATGATACGGAATATACGGCTTGAAGATGCAAGGGCTATTAGAGATATAAGCGCGGTTTCGCTCGGCTATAACACAACGGAGGCGGTAACCAAGCTGCAAATTGAAAAGCTCTTACAAAACACAGAGCATTTTATACGGGTGTACGAGGACGATGCAACGCACACGGTTGCCGGTTTTATTCATGCGGAACCGTATGAACTTTTGTATAAAGAACCGGGCTTTAACATTTTAGGACTGGCGGTGTTGCCTGAATATCAGCGCCGCGGAATCGGGAAACAATTATTGCAAGCAGTAAAAACCGAAGCCGCCGCACGGAATTACCGCTTTATCCGTCTTAACTCCGGCGAACACCGGACGGAAGCTCATGCGTTTTACGAACACTGCGGCTATACCTGTACCAAGTTGCAAAAACGTTTTATAAAGGAAAGAGTGTGAAAATAAGAGGTCAAGTGCTATGACATACGATACGTTAGAACAACAAATAAAATCGCTTCCGCATGAATATTACATGCAAGTTGAGAATTTTGTTCACTTTATGGTAGCTCAGGTCGAAAAGCAATCACAAAAAAAAGATACTTCCAATATTTCTGCAAAATTAAAAGCTGTGTACGCAAAGATACCGGCGGCCGAACAAATAGATTCTTGCGCCGTAACGCTTGATTCATGGAGGGCCTTAACTCAAACTGATACGTGGTGAAATATATTGGGCAGATTATGGCATCCCTTATGGAAGTGAACCGGGCTTTCGGCGCCCTGTTATAATCGTGCAGAATAATGTATTCAATATCGATGAATTATATACTGTTCTCGCGGTTCCGCTGACCACTAATACGAGATATGCTGACGTGCCGGGGAATGTTTTCATCAGTAAAAGAAATAGTAGTCTTCCAAAAGATTCTGCAGCTGTCGTTTCACAAGTAGGAGTTATTGATAAATCAAGAATTTCCGAAAAAACAGGTATGTTATCATTGAGTATAATGCGTAAAATTGATAATGGTATCCGTTTGATTTTTGGGCTGGATTGATTTTATGCGTGTTTATCGAGCGCTGTTAAAAATTATAAAGGAATAATGAGTTATGTTTGATTTACTAAAAAAGATATACGCGGTGGCGGGGAAGCAATCCAAGCGTATAACGGTAATGTTTGTGTGTGATGTGCTGAAAAGCGTATTTGAAGGCTGTACGCTCGGCGCCTTGGGCTATTTTTTGCTGACGCTGAGCCGCGCTGTGTTCCATGCGCAGCCGGTTACAAACCGCAGCATTATCACGGTGTTCTGCATTATGCTTGCCGGTATTACGGGAAAGATTATTTTCGGGTACATTTCCGACCGCAATAAAAACATCGCATCGTATACAATGGGCGCGGAAAACCGGCTCTTCATCGGGGACAAGCTGAAAAACGTACACATGGGCTACTTTTCCGAAAGCAAGCTCGGCGATGTTTCGGGGGCATTGACCACGGTTATCACCGATGTGGAAACAATCGATATGATGATTCTGGAGCTGATGCTTGCGGGCAGCATTCAAACGGTTATCATGGCGCTGTTTGTATTGCCGTATGATGCGGTAAGCGGCTGCATCATCTTGGCAACGCTTGCCCTTGCAATGGTATCCACCAATCTGTTCCAGAAAAAGGCGGATGCGGTAACGGTGCAGCTGACGGACTTAAAGCTCAAGCTGCGCACCGATATTTTGGAGTACGTGCAGGGGATCGGTGTGGTAAAAGCCTTCGGCAGAACAGGCGAAGCGGTAAAAAACGTAACGGAGAGCATCGAAAAGAGCAAAACCGGTTTTTTTGCGGTGGAAAAGACGATTATGCCTTCGCTGTTGATGTTTTCATTGCTGCTGAAATTGGGGACCGTTGCAATCATCATGGGGGCGTTATACCGCTATGCGCTGAGTGCGATAGACGTTGAAAAAACCATCATGCTGATTGTCGCAAGTTTTGTAGTGTTCGGCGGTTTTGAAATAGCAGGTACCATGCAGCGGATGCGCGGTGTGGCAGTGCAGAACCTTGATACGCTTTTTAAGGTGAAAAATATCGAAACCTTACCGGAGGGACAGCTCTTGCCGCACGGGCATGAGGATATTACCGTTAAAGATGTTTCCTTCGGATACGGCGGAAGTGCAAAGCTTAAGGACACGCTATTCCGCAATTTGGATATGCGTATCCCGAAAAACAGCGTAACTGCCTTAGTTGGCTATTCCGGTTCGGGGAAAACAAGCCTTTGTCAGCTCATTGCCCGCTTTTGGGATGTCGATTCAGGGGCAATAACGCTCGGCACTGACAATATCAAGGACTTTGCCTACGATGCGTTTTTGTCTCATTTTACCTTTGTATTCCAAGACGTCTATTTGTTTGAAGACACGGTAAAAAACAACATCAAGTTCGGCAACCCTGATGCAACCGATGAGCAGGTTATTGCAGCGGCAAAGGCCGCCCAGTGCCATGATTTCATTGCGGAATTGCCGGAAGGCTACGATACCGTGCTGCAGGAGGGTGGCAGCAACCTTTCAGGCGGGGAGCGTCAGCGCATTTCCATTGCGCGCGCAATGCTCAAGCCGAGTTCAATCGTGATTCTTGACGAAGCAACTTCCAGCGTTGATCCCGAAAACGAAGAAAAGCTCATGAGCGCCCTGAGTGAACTACTGAAAAACAAAACAGCCATCATCATTGCGCACCGGCTTTCCACCATTAAAAACGCTGACCATATATTCGTGATGGATAAGGGGCGCATCGTGCAACACGGCACGCATGCCAACCTGATACAGCAAGACGGCATATACGCACACTTTGTCGGTATGCGCGAACAGGCTGCTGCATGGAAGGTGTAAAACGTACAGGAGGAAAACCTGTCTACTATGCAAGGGGCATAATAGACAGATACATCAAGTAAGGGCCCCATTAATGGGCTGCAGTGTACTTTGTCGCTAATTTTTTTATAAAGCGTTCAGTATTAATGATAGCGCGCGTGTGAGTGCCTGTACCCACCACCTCTACTTCGTCAGACACTTCAGCTTTAAAGGTAAGAAATTTTCCATTTTCACTGATAGCGGTCAGTTCGGTGTGTATGCGTACTGTTTTGCCTTCAGCAGTTGCCCCCACATGGGCCACATCCACCTTTGTGCCTACGGTTACACAGCCATCTTCTAAAAACGGCTGCACGCTTATAGCTGCAGTTCTTTCAATTTCTGCAATCATGATCGGTGTTGCAAATACGTCCACAAAGCCGCTTCCTGCACTGCTTGCCAGCATATCTTTTGTTACTACAATTTCTCTATCTCCCGTGATACCAATATGCATATAACCTCCTCTGTTTTTTGAGCGTATCTTGTGTTGTCTTGTAACAAAAAACAGCCCGCTGGTCAAGGGCCCTTATTCACTCTTAACCAGTATACGACTATACTTGATTAATCAACACCCCCTCGTAGAGCGGTCAGGCCATTGCTCCCTTCACTTTGTATCTCCTCAATTACCGTAAGCAATCCAATGCTTGTTTTAAATCAGCAGATACTATCTTCTGCATCTTCAAGTCAAACGGAAAGTCGCACGAGACCCTCGACGATATCGGATACAGCGCTCTCTTCGGGCGTGTAAGGAGAATGAATTATGCTTGCCGGATGCTGCATAAGCGTTTCTGCATCGCCGAAGCTCACGGCTAAGGTAGCAAATTGAGCGACCTTCATTAATTTCCGCCCTGCTGCCAAGCCTCCCCTTCCCGTAAAGGCAATCAGAGCGCCGCATAATTTCAAGTGAATGTACAGCCGTACAGGGTGTTACCTGCAACAATGCGTGCGCCTGCGTTTACCATAGTCCAAATGCAGGAGGTAATTATGCCCATACCGGAACTTGTCGCTATACAAGCTTAGGGATATCAATGTACCGTACTGATTTTTGATAGTACCGGCGTGAATTTATTTTGAGGCAACCTCCACGTGTGCTCATTTATGTTTGTCCATAATCTGGTACTCCTAGAAACTATTTCTACTTAATTTATAATCGCTATGCTAGAAATGAATGAATCTTTTTGCGTTATCGTGCAAGCATAGGTTTATTCGCTACGCTCTTATTGTCTTGCGGCGTCGCTGCATTGCCACGTTTTAAAATCCCACGGATGTTTTTTGATATACCCATCTGCAAAGGGGAAGAATATCGATAGAACCACTACAACGGCTAATAGCATTGGATACCATAAAAGCGGTATGAGGCCAACAGGATTTACCAATCCATGGGTGAACGAGCAAGCGATTAATAGCTGTGCACCGTAAGGAATAATACCTTGCATAACACAAGAAAAGGCATCCAAAAGCGATGCGGAACGGCGCGGATCAACGTTAAATTCTTCGCACATTTCTTTGGCGATAGGACCGTCGATGATAATCGCAACGGTGTTATTTGCCGTCGCAGCATCAGTAAGGAGGGTGAGTATGCCTATACCAAGTTCCGCTGATTTTTTGCTTTTTACCATGTTTTTAATTTTGGTCAACAGCCATTCCATTCCCCCTGCATCGGTAACCATATACGCAAGGCCGCCCGTCAGCATGGAAAGCAGGAAAATCTCGAACATGCCGCTGAAACCATCGTACACGTGATTGGTCCACTGTAGGGCATCAAATATACCGTAACCCATACCAATACAGCCTGAGAAAATGATACCGCCTAGAAGAACTATAAAAACAGTAAGCCCGGCGACTGCTGATGCTAACACGAATATATAGGGCAATACTTTGATAAGATTAAAATCAAGCGATTCTACAGGCAGAGGTACCGTCGGGCGGCCGAATATGAGTAATAGAATAATGGTAAGAATGGCTGCAGGCAGTGCCAGCATGAGGTTTACCTTAAATTTATCGCGCATGGCAACACCCTGCGTTTTGGTGGCTGCAATGGTGGTATCAGAAATGATCGAAAGATTGTCCCCGAACATTGCTCCGCCTACCATGGCGGCAATCATCAGGGCAAGCGGAATACCTGACTTTTCTGCAAGACCTACCGCGATAGGGCCTACCGCTGCGATGGTTCCAACGCTCGTACCAGTGGCAATCGATAAAAAACAGCAAATAATAAACAGTCCTGCAGCGACAAAATTGGGTGGAATGAGCGTTAAGCCTAAGTTGACCGTAGAATCAACACCACCCATTTGCTTGGAAACCACAGAAAACGCTCCTGCTAATACGTAAATGATACACATTGTAATGATATTAGCATCACCGCAGCCTTTTACAAAAATATCAAATTTTTCATTTACGGTTCCCTTGTTCATTATGAATGCAGCGATGATACCGATTACTACCGCGATAGGTCCTTTAAAGCCGTAAAAGCCCATAGGGTCACCTTGAGCGATGAGCGTAACCCCTATGCCCAAGTATACCACAACGAAAAGAAGAAAAGGTATGAGTGCCCTACCACTTGCCTTTACCCTAGGTTTTTCCATATGACCTCCAATAAAAATGTGGTTTTTGCCATAGCGCTGTTTAGAAAGCGTCTTTAAGTGTAATTGATAACTAAAAAGATTGTCAACCAACATGCTAGAACAAATGCTCCAGCGGACGTTTTTGCTTGCAAGAAGTGTTATTTTTACTATAATGAGGATGAGTGAGGTTGAGAGCACATACTATGTTGTTTTTGATGATTTGCATTTTGTACGCGGTAGGTATCGTGAGTTTATTGGTATTCATGGCAAAAAATTACGTGAAGATGCGTAACAGTAAAAAAAACAAAGATCTATACCGGCAGTATTTTTTTACGGCGCTCATTGTTTTTTTTATTCTTTTGGGTTCGTGTATTGCTATTTTGTTACGGCTGACCCGTACGATTGCCGTTGATGGCGAAGCCGGTGGCCAGTTCTTTTTAGCACTAGCTGACACGGGCGGTGGCGATCTTTTTAACTATATTATAGTGATTGTGCTGGGCATTCTTTTACTGTATGTAATCGATACGTTTTTTTTAAAAAGGGATTCAGAAAAACGCCACGGAAATCAATTTTTAAGTGAAGGTATCAAAAAAGAGGAAAAAGTGCTAAA
>JBQNBR010000063.1:0-11445 GCA_052169815.1 Treponema sp. | reverse complement strand
TAACCGGTTCCGCTTAGGCAAGCGGGGGATACCATCTCTCTTCCTTGAACAGTTGGCTAGACATAATTTCTTGATTTTTTTCACATTGCATAGTATTATTAATGGTATCTATTAGACCTGTTCTGAAACTTCAGTTTCAGAACAGGCTACCTTAAAATGCGACGTTCTAAATCGCACCTTAAAATGCAACAGTTGAACAAAGTGTGAACTTTGGAAACTGCTGCATTGATGCGCGTTCCGCGCATACGGTAATAAGCGCTGTTTGCGAAGGCAAACTCAGGCAGCTCAGAACCGCCTCAGGATGGCGGTTGCTATAGACAGAAGCGATATTTTGGCTTTGCCAAAATTCGCCATCAACTGATGAACAAGGAGGTTCATCAGTTGATGATCGCGCTATTTCAGCGGCTGAAAATAAACTTACTATCTGCGCGATTTAGAACTCGTCGCCCTGGTGCGGCAACGCAAGTTATCGCACCAGGGCTATTATTCATGGAGGTATCGTATGGGTAAAACAGGTATTTTTTATGCAACAAAGTCGGGAACCACAGAAATGTTTGCAAAGAAAATCGCAGAACAATTAGGAGCAGATCTTCATAACATGAAAGACACTGCAGTTGACCGTATTGCAGAATATTCCAACGTAATATTCATGGCCTCAAGCTATTTCTTTGGTGCGCTCACTGAAGATTGGGGCGGAAAGGTGAAGCTGCTGCATACCGTTGATTTTTCAGGTAAAACAGTTGCAGTAGTAGGTGTAGGCAGCCAAGAGCGCCATCCTGATAGCTTCTGTTCCGGTGCCGCAGACTTTTTTGACAAACTCCGCTTTAGCGGTGCGCGTTTTGTAGGCAGTGTTGATGCCGCTGCGTATAAATTTACGTTCTCCCGTTTACAGAAAGGGCAAAAAATGCGCGGACTCTGCCTTGACAAAGGCGATGCCAATGCAGAAAAACAGCTTGCTGCGTGGGTAGAACAGGTAAAGCCGCTCTTCAAATAAAAGAACATCTGAAAAAGCTGATAAAGCAACTCTAAAAATCCAACAAGGTTTTTAGAGTTGCTCTGTATTCCCCTTTTTCCATGCGTCAATAAACTCAAGCATATACTGCTGAATATCGTCAAACCATTTTTTTTGAAACGCACAGGCTTCTTTGCCAATATAACGGTAATGCCATGATTCCCAAACATAACCGGTTACATTTTCGTAGCCCTTGGGAAACGACAGCGACCAACCGTATTCTGAAGCATGGCGCAGCACCCATTTACCGGCTTTTGTTTGTGCAAACTCATCGGAAATAGAGCCGAAGTCTACCACCGTTCCCAGTTGGTGCTGGCTCGTACCGGCACGGGCGGAAAACCGCTCCGCCTCAGCCTCGCCAGATTCGCGGACATACCGCGCAAAAAGATTTTTCTGATACTGATACGACCGATACGACGAACTGACTAACAGAGTCACCCCGTCTTTACGGGCGGCAAGCGCCATCTCCTGCAAAGCAGTTTCCGCTTGCCGCGTAAGCGATAAGTCTTTTCGGCTGATTGCATAGGCTCTATCCCCTTTGAGCGGTATCAAATCATGCGGCACAAACTCAGATGATAACGCATGTTTTTTATCGACAAGAATGAATAGATCATGTGTTTCTGCGGCCAGCACCCGCTCTAAATCCTGCAAAAACTCCGGTAAGCTGCGGTTGATGGAAGCCAGTACCGTATCAGGAAGCGTTTCAGGAGCAACAAATTCTTTGGCGTGTACCGGCTGCATACACAAAAAGCCAAGCAATAGGCATACCGCAGCGGGTTGTACATTAAAATATTTTTGAAAAGAATGAAAAAACCTATCCATACCATTAGCGCTATACAAAAAAAATGTGCCGGATACTCTGTTTAGCAGTATCCGGCACCTCATCAATACTTATGCTTGAAAGCTATTATACTTCGTGTGCAAGCATTCCTTTATTTCATAGTGTTCACAAAGGGTTTGTCTTGCAATACCCCAATCTGGTTCCAATCCCAATTAGTTTGGTCGCCTGTACGTCTATCCCACGAGTTTACCCGCTTGTTAATCGCATATAAGGCAATACGATACGCTGTCGGAATTACAACTGCTTCATCCATAATGTGATTGGCCCATGCACGGTACGCTTTAGTGCGGAACGCAGGGTCAAACGCCTCTGGAGAGATGAGCTCTTTTAGCAAGCGCTCGTTTTCGTCGTCTACCCAGCGGAGCATATTGAACTGAGCGGCCTTACCGTAGAGTCCGCTCGGCTCAGGATTGGAACCGATATTCCATGCACCAAAGTAAAGATCAACACTTGGATCATCTCCTCTTACCTTATCATAGAATGCATTAAACTCTATTAAGCGGCCGTCATTCAACACCACGTTGAGGCCGATATCTCTCCAGTTTTGCAAATAGAATTGAGAAATAGGTTCGGCAACATCTCCGCCGCTCATAAACAGGAAGTTTATCTTTAACGGCTTACCGTCCGGCGTTTCACGGAAACCGTCGCCGTCAATATCCTTGTAGCCTGCATCGTCAAGGAGCTTCTTAGCCTTTTCAGGATTATAGGCATAGCCTTCTGTAGTTGCATCATAGAATCCGGGGTGAGAAGGCGGGATCATAAAGTTCGGCGTCATGCGCAGTCCGTGATAGTAAATTTCGTTGACCGCATCATTATCCATTGCATAGGCGATAGCTTGGCGTAAGGCTTTGTCCTTAAACTTCCCTCCGTCGGGGAAGGCTTCGCAAACTTCTTTTTCTTTATTCCACGTACCCATTTTCATTGCAAGATAGCTGTATGCCTTTGACATCTCTGCAACAAATTCAATATTGTCAACCTTCATTTTGGGATTGCCTTTCTCGTCTTTAATCATCCGCCCGTCTTCATCGAATTCCACAAACTGATCGTATAAGCTGGTCGTAAACGGCACCACGTCTACCTCGCCTGCCTTAATAGTTTCTGCAAGGGAAGTCGGTGCAATGCGCTTTACAATGAGTTTATCCAATAACGGTTTCTCTCCAAACCAATGCGGATTGGGAATATACTCCACTAAGTCCCCTTCTACCATAGAGTTAATCATATAAGGGCCGCAAGAAAGCGGATGTTTCCGTACACGATCGTGCCCTTCCAAGTCCTTAAGCGGAATATCCTTTAAATAGTGCGCAGGCTCAGCATTATACGTGATGCCCGATCCCCACAAAATACTCACATAAAAATCTTTAAATGCTACCTTAACCGTTTTATCATCAATACGTTCAATACCGGAAATCTCGGTAGTCTTGCCTTCGTGGTACTCAGTCATACCAACCACATTTTCGTAGTCGCTATCGTACCGTACACCCGTGTACTCAGGATGCCCAATGCATTTATACACAAAAATAATATCATCAGCGGTTACCGGCACACCGTCAGACCATGTAAGCTTCGGCTCAATATGATAGGTTGCTGTCTTGGTTTCACGATCGAACGTAAGATTGCAGTATCCGCCGTCAATAAGCTCGTGGTTCGGTCCGCCTACTGTAAAATTAGCCCACATAGGCAGCGCAACTTCCCAGTCAGTAGTACCGGTATATAAAAAGCTATTAAACACACCTTTCCACGGTGCATCGGCAACTATACCGTACACAAGTGTTCCGCCTTGCATTGCGCCGTCTTTCTTTATGTACGTTGCAAACGGTAATTGCAAAGTCTTCTTAGATGTATCCGCTGTTTTAGCGGCACCCCCTGTTGCTTCAGCCCCCTTGTTAGCACAAGCCGCCGAAAAAAACAGAGAAATACCGCAAAGCACCGCAGCGCTACCGACAAAAATGTTTTTCCTCATCTTCCATTACCCTCCTATAAAACTTAAAGCAGCCGCTTCAGGCCTCACGCCTTGCTTTTGCTGCTAATCCACCCTTACACAAAAATGAGCACAATCCCCTCATAAGCCCATAGGCAAAATCGGCTAGTTTTTAATCATATCTTTTTATTTATACCGTTGCTTGGAATCAGAGGCGCGCTTAATAGTTTGCCCCACATAGTTAATACAAAGCATCAATACCATAATGAGAATTGAAGCAGGCAGCCATATCCATAATTTGCCGGAAATAGTGCCCGGATCCCGCGCATAGCCTATCAACGTGCCCAACGAAGGAGACGTCGGCGGAAGGCCGAAGCCCAAAAAGCTCATACCGGTTTCAAGGCCGATGTTGCCTGCCATACCCAAAATAAAGTCTACAATTATGATAGAGCTGATATTCGGTAAAATACCGCCATACATAATTTTAAAGTCGTTGGTTCCCATGATACGGGAGGCATTCACGTAGTCCCTGCTGTTTTCGGAAAGCGCCTTGCTGCGCACCAAGCGCGTAACGCCCACCCAATAAAACGCCGACATGATGAAGATAAAGGTTACAATATTGTAATTCGGCACTACCGTTACAAAAACAATAATCAGCATCGTAATAGGTAAAATCATAATGAAATCGCAGATGCGCATGATGATATTATCTACCCTGCCGCCGTAAAAACCGACAATCAAGCCGAAAAATATCCCCACGATATGGGTAATAATCGTAACGCTAAAGGCAATGAGCACCGAATTGCGCGCTCCAATAATAAGCTGCGGCAAAATAGGACGGCCTCCCAAATCGGCACCGAGAATGTACTTTCTGCCGGGCGGGGAGAATTTATCCCGAAGGCTTACTTTCATAACCGCATTCTGATCTAATACAATACTGCCTATAACAATAACAATAACAATGATAGCCAATATGCCTAACGCAAAAATAGCGATTTTATCGTGCGCAAATTCCCGCTTCAATATATTCCAAAATGAAGGGACATTACTTGCATTTTCCAGCGCAGTTACGTCTATAGCAGTTGCATCTATATAGGTTGATTTTTGATCATTATCCATTATATCCCTCCTTATTCTATTCTGATACGAGGATCGACAATAATCATGATAATATCCGAAAGCAAACTTCCAAATAAATTCAAAGTGCCGTACAACAGCGTTAACGCATTGATAATAGCGTAATCACGGGATAAAATAGCTTCCATAAAGAGCTGCCCCATCCCCTGATACATAAAAATCGTCTCGATAAAGATAGAACCGCCCAAAAGCCCTGTTATCGTAAAGCCGAAAAAGGCCGCAATCGGCAAAAGAGAATTACGGAAGATATGGCGCGAATACACCTGACTAATCGGCACCCCTTTGCTCCGTGCAGTCTTCACGTAGTCTTGACTTTTTGCATCGATTACCTCGCTGCGTAAATACTGCACAATACCGGTGGTACGAAGGACGGCAGCGGTGATTGCCGGCAGCAGCATGTGATAGATTCTACTAAGAATATATTTACCGGTATTACCAACGGCTTCCAAACTAACAAAACCGGATGTGGGGAAAATTTTTAATCTAAACCCGAATAACAGCAAAAAAAGCAGGCCGAGAATAAACGACGGAATGGCATAGGTAATAAAATTATATACCAGCACCGCTTTATCAAATTTAGAGCCGTCGTACCTGCCGGCAAATATCCCAAGCGGAATCGCAATGGCATAGGTTAAAACCACTGTCAACAGCGAAAGCCACAGCGTATTGCGTGCCGGCAGCTGGATTTTATCTTTTACCGGTATTTTATAGGTATAAGAGACGCCGAAGTCTCCTTCGGTAATAATCCGCTTCATCCAGTTTTTGTACTGTACCGGCCACGGCTTATTAAGACCTGCCATCTCGCGTAATTCTTCGAGGCGGTGCGGATCCATTTTCGGATTATTGATGAGGCCGGTAAACGGATCACCGGGCATCAGTTTGCCGATTAAAAACACCACTATGCTTAAAATAAATATTTGCGGCACCATAATGATAATACGGCGCAGTATTGTCTTCCACATATAACCGCCCCTCCTAATCCTTCACCGCAGCATAATGCGTAGCTGACAGCTTTTGTAGGTCATACACCTTCCCTTCAGGGCTAAAATACCGTTCAGATTGCTGCGCATATTCAGCTTCAATTTTACGATGCAATTCTTTGTATTCTCCGCGCCGCTCCACATCCATTTCGGGGATAGCGGCAATCAGTTTTTTGGTGTAAATATGTACCGGATTGTGATAAATATCTTCCCGTGTACCCGTTTCCACAAAACGGCCGCGGTACATAATATAGATATAATCGCACATATGCTTTACCACACCGAGGTCATGGGATATAAAAAGGTAGCTTAAGTGAAAATCACGCTGAATTTGCTTGAGAAAGTTAAGGATTTGCGCTTGCACTGAAAGATCCAATGCCGAAACCGGCTCATCGGCCACAATAAGGCTCGGATTAACCGCTATCGCACGGGCAACACCTATCCGCTGCCGCTGCCCGCCTGAAAACTCGTAGGGGTACTTGTACAAACTATCAGCGTGTAAACTAACAATGTTCAAAAGCGATAATATTTTTTGCAACTCTTCCGACTGGGGAAGGTGTTCAAAATTACGGATGGGCTCTGCAATGATATCCCTGATGCGCTTTTTAGGGTCAAGGCTGGACATAACATCCTGAAATACCATCTGTACATTTTTATTATATTGCAGCTTTTTGCGCTGTGCTTTTGTGTTGACGCACTTACCTTCGTAGAGGATTTCTCCGCCGGTGGGCTGCTCCAACCCGACAACAGCTTTACCGATAGTCGTCTTACCCGACCCGGATTCTCCTATCAAACCATAGGTTTGCCCCGCTTGGATATCGAAGCTCACTCCGTCCACCGCACGGACATAATTTTGTATGGTATTAAAAAATCCGCCGCGTATAGGAAAATGCACCTTTAAATTTTTTACTTCTAAAAGAGCCATGAGCTCACTCCTTTTAGGCCGGAGCCGTGCGTATCATGTGTGTGCTTTCTTTCCATACCTTATCTTTCCCCCTCAAAGTGGAAACCATTCCAACACGTGCATCGTACCAAGTGATTCGGCGCTACTTCGCGTAATATCGGATCGCCTTCGTGTACTTCTGGTCTAATCCATGCTATTCTATCGGCAAAACGGCAGCCCGTACGCTTAAGTTTTTTTAAGGACGGCACCATACCCTTGATGACATGTAGCTCATCGCGGTCATTATCAGCTTGAGGTATTGATTTTAAAAGAGAACGCGTATAGGGATGAAGCGGATTGGCGAAAAGCTCTTTTGCATCTGCAAGCTCCACAATTTGCCCCGCATACATAACAGCAACCCGATCTGCAACCTGAGCGACAACCCCAAGATCATGCGTGATTAAAATAATGCCCGCCCGGTGCTTCTCTTGCAAATCTTTAATAAGGTCAAGTATCTGCGCTTGAATGGTAACGTCAAGAGCCGTAGTAGGCTCATCTGCAATAACAAACGAAGGGTTGCACGACAGAGCGGTAGCAATCAAAATACGCTGCCGCATACCGCCTGACAACTCATGAGGAAACCGACGCGCCACTTGCTGAGGATTCTGGATCCCTACTTCGGTTAACAACTCCTGTACACGGTTATACCGCTGCTTTTCGTTCAAGCTGGTATGATACAAGAGCGCTTCTTCTATCTGTTTCCCTACCCGCTGGAGGGGATTAAGGGAGGCAAGCGGATCCTGAAAAATAAAGCCGATATCTTTACCGCGAATGGCGTTCATCTCTGCTTCAGACAGGGTGAGCAGATTCTTCCCCTGAAACAGAATTTCACCTGAAACGCGCGTAAACCGGTTATCATGCAATCCCATAATTGACATTGCCACCGTACTTTTCCCGCACCCTGACTCCCCTACAATGGCGAGCAGTTCATTTGCGTGCACTTCAAGCGACACCCCGTCTACTGCATCATAATATTCGCCATCAATACGAAAAGAAGTGTGAAGGTTAGTAATAGTCAATAAATTATTATCTGTCATACGCTCTTATAAACCTTTTTACCTATATCATCACATAATATAGGGATTTATATTATCATAGATAGATACAATTTGCAACACATTATTTTTATTTTATGCACATAGCACAATGCCTGAACATCACATTTCCAGGGAAAATCAGATTGCGTCTGATTTTATTCGTGCGTACGAGGAGTTATCTCACCTGCTGCGTCGGGGTTGTTGATTTTTCTTGACAAAATAGAATATACATTGTATATACTTAATTCTGGGAGGTGTATTATGCAGACAGTAGTTCAGAAATGGGGGAATAGCCTCGGTTTTAGGATTCCGTCTCTATGGGCAAAAGACAATAATGTAAAAAATGGTAGCAAAATTGAAGTAATTATCGAAAAGGAAAAAATAGTCATTCTTCCTCAGAAAAAATCTCTCGATGATATGCTGGCTCTTGTTACACCGGATAATATTCATGCAGAAGTTTCAGCTGGGAATGCGATAGGTAAAGAAGAATGGTAAAATCAAATTACGTTCCCGAAAAAGGGGATTTGGTATGGCTTGATTTTGATCCGCAGGTAGGACATGAACAGAAAGGCCGCCGGCCGGCAATTTGCGTATCTTTGAGAAAATACAATCAGAAAATCGGACTTGCTTTGTTTTGCCCCATTACCAGTCAGGTAAAAGGCTATCCTTTTGAAATTGTCTTGGAAAAGCATTCAATCAATGGGTGCATTTTGAGCGACCAAGTAAAAAATCTCGATTGGACTCAAAGGAACTGCAATTTTATAGAAAAGGCAATGGAAGAAGAAATAAATGCTATCGTTGAGAATATAAAATTGGTCATTGAGTAGAAAATCACATACCACAGCTTTCAAATCCGACAGGCCGGCGATCGGCCGAACTTAAGTCCGCACGCCCCCGTCTTCATCCATCGCAAAGTGTTTACGCTGACTATCATATAATTGTGCAAACAGCCCCTGCTTTTCCATCAGCGTATGGAAACTGCCGGTTTCGGCGATCATGCCGGAATCAAGGACGATAATTTCATCGCAAGCCTTAACACTGCTCATCCGGTGTGTAACGATGAGCGCAGGTTTTTCTGCCGTTTGAGCAAAAATCATCTCTATGAATTCATTTTCTGCGATAGGGTCTATGGCAGAAGTAGGCTCATCAAAAAACATGACATCGCTTGTTTTAAGAAAGGCCCGTAGCGCTGCAAGCCGCTGCTGCTGTCCGCCCGAAAACTCCTCGCCGCCGTGCTGTTTGCCGATAACCGTATCGTAACTTTGTGCCAGACGCTGCTCAAAAGCGGCGCCGAAACAGCGGACTTTTGCCCGTTTTTCAGCCTGTTCCGCAGCCGAAACTTTCGGCTTGACAAAGATATTCTCATCAACCGTGTATCCTGCATACAACGCAAAATCCTGAAAAACGGCTGCAAGCCTACTCCGGTAGGCCTGCATGTCTAAATCCGCCAACCGGTACTTTCCGTTTATGAGAATCTCGCCCTGTTGAGGCTGATAAAAGCCCAAGAGCAATTTAACCAGCGTGGTTTTTCCGCTGCCGTTTTTCCCTACGAGAGCATACCGCTTTTCCCCGTCAAGCGTCAGCGAAACATCCTTGAGCACAGCAGCCTGCTGTGAGCTGTCAGCATCATCGGTATAGGAAAACCAAACATGGTTTAATGCAATAGTATGGATGCGCTCATGCAAAACCAGCTTTTCATCGGCGGCGGTAAGCGGCCAGCCTTCTGTATCACGCAGCCGGCCTTCCGGCTGCCAATCGAGTATCTCAAACAGGGTAGTAAAATAGCCCATGAGGGTAAAATACCAGCGCCCGTATACCGCTAAATCCTGCATTTCATACTGGGTTTGCATAAACGCTTGAATGTAGCCGGCCACCGCACCTACCGCTATGCTTCTTTTTACAATGATGAATATCATCAAGAAAAACAAGCTCATCATAATGAAGGCCGAAACAATGCCGGTTACTGCTTGAAATCAACAACCCCGACGCAAGCGTCGGGGTATGTTGTTCTCATAAGGTGGTTGCAGTCGGCTTTAATACCCTTCATTACGACGCAAGCGTCGGGGTATTAAACCCTCCGCACGAATAAAAGCCCCTTATGCAGCACCCCAATGAATTGGACAAGGTACGAATCCCTTATGGTACGATAGCTTTCGTTAAAATGCGTAACAAATCCGAACAAAAAACTGTCTTTTGCCTTTTCACCGTCAAGCCCATGCTTAATATACGTTGCCATGCGCAATTTTGTATCCTGCAGCGCCTCTGTTTGAGCCCACTGCTTTTTGCCGGCATATTGCGAAATCAAAAAAACCGGTACCGTAGAGCACAGCATAAAAACAGGCAGCAAATAGTCAACCGCGCACAGCACTGCTATCATGCTAATAATATGGATGAGCTTTTGTAGGTTGAGCGTTACATTAAACACGTAGTTTTGCGGTCGTATCAGCACATGCTCTTTTACCGTATTAATTTTTACAAGCCGCTCTTTCTCTTCAAAAAAAGCAAGCGCATCGACAGCAGCAAGCTTTTCAGCTAAGGCGGTCATAATAGAGGCGGAAAATTTTTCTGTTACGATTACAGTAACCGTACTTTGCACGCTTGTAACAAGTTCAGCAAGCAGCATAACGGCCGCCAATGCGGTAAGCATACCGATCAGCAAGCTGAATCGGGCATCGGCAGTATGGAGAATGCTGTCCGCAATGGTGTTGATAAGCCGCATTGAAATGAAAATATGGAGCGACGGCAGCACGCCGGACAAAAGCACCAGTACAAACATGCCGCCTACCCGCAGCGGATCCGATCGGAACAAAAAAGCGAAAGTCCGTATAAAAGCATTGTTTTTCATGCAAGCCAGCCTTTATTGAGCTCCTCCTGGTTAATATGTTTAGAACTATTAAGACAATTTCTAATGGCTTCTATATTCATTGTTACATAACCAGAATCAATATTATTTAATTTATTTTGAATATTATCAAAAATAGAAGATTGAAAAGCGTCTCTGATTGCTCTACCTTGAAAATCATATATATTTTTTGAACATCCATCTCTATAAAAGGACTTATACACTAGATAATAACTATATATTTGTCAAGTGCTACACACGGAAATCAATTTTTGTCTAAAAGCGGTAATAAGTCGTAAGGATTCATAAGAGCACGTGAATTATCAAAGAACAAGAAATGAATATTAAGCGAGGCGAGCCCGCCTTTATTTTATATATTTGAAATTGCTGACAAAATCAAAAATAAATAGTATATTCACATTATGAAGTTTAAAGTTGAAAAGCTTCCTGCAGTTGAGTCTGAAATATCAGTTTTGAAACAGCCTCAAAAAGATTTGCTTGAAACTGACTATGAAAAGATCGAACAACAAGGGATTGAGTTCGTAAAAGTAAAGCCACTACAGAAAAAGATCTATGAAATTAAATCAAATGACCTTAGGTCTTTATTTAAGTACAAAGAAGGAAGAATTATTATAATTGGAGTTGTGTTTGTAAAGAAAACACAGAAAACTCCAAAAGATATAATCAACAACCCCGACGCAAGCGTCGGGGCACAGTGCTCAATGTTTCGCACTG
>JBQNBR010000062.1:0-11772 GCA_052169815.1 Treponema sp. | reverse complement strand
TATGCGCATGAGGGAGCCGCTTTAAGCCGGCTTGAAAAAAGGCAGGGTACGTACCAGCTAATAAAATACGTTCGCCGCTTTTTACGCTATAGGGTATATCCTTAGGACGGACAACAGTAACCGCATGCGCCGCTAACGACAAAAAGAACGCGTGGCCTTCGCGGTCGGGTAATTTTTCGGTAATAGTATAAATATCAGGATACAAAGGGACGGCGCGTCCGCTTTTAAAGTAGGTGAGCTTGGTAAAAATAATGTGGCGGGCCGCAGCTTTCACCCTATTTTTAAAGGCTGCGTGCGTACGCATGCGGTCGATATTTTCCGTCCAAAAAGCATCGTATAAACGGGGCGTAGTGGAAGATTCGATAATGTCATTGCCCGCTTCAAGCGCTAACTGTACTGCTTTTGCAATGGTGCCGGCATAACGGATCGCACTGTGCATCATCATATCATCGGTAATCACGAGCCCCTTAAACCCCATCTGCTTGCGCAAAATAGTTTGCAACACATAAGGCGAAAACGTTGCTGGCTCTCCGTTCTCGGAAACTGCTGGAAAATACAAATGGCCTGCCATAATGGCAGGAACACCGGCATCGATGAGCATCTGAAAGGGCACCAATTCGCGGCTGTACAGTACCTCTTTGGAAATGGCAATCGCAGGGAGCTTGCCATGGCTGTCAAGGGCCGTATCGCCATGCCCCGGAAAATGCTTTGCCGTGGTAAGCACGCCGGCATCTCTACTGCCTTGCACGAAGGCCCGCGCAAGGATACCTGCTGCAGCAGGGGATTCTCCAAAAGAGCGCGGCCCTATAATAACCGACTGGTGATTGGTGTACAAATCCACGGTAGGAGCGAAATTGAGGTTGATGCCGAGCGCCGCAAGCTCCCTCGAAATGTAAAAGCCTTCATGGTACGCATCAATAGGATAGCCGGAAGCGCCGATTGCAAGATTACCTGGTGTTTCAGAGGTTTTGCCCTTTACATGCCGTATCCAGCCGCCCTCTTGATCAGTTGCTACAAAAAGCGGTATGTGAAACCGCGTCGCAGCTGCCTTGGATTGCAGCAAGCTCACTGCTTTGGCTAAATCTACGCTGTCCTCCGTATTCCATCCGAATATCTTAATACTGCCAAGGTTGCGCTCGGTAATCCACTTTACCAGTAAGTCGGTTGGCTGCTGGCCGGCCCATCCAAACATAAAAGTTTGCGCAAGCAGCTCTTCCTCAGTCATGGCATCGGTAATACGTTTTGCAAGTTCGTCAGCGGGCATATCATCATAGAAAGAAGGCAGCTGCTTAGTATACAGAGCTTCCGAGAAAAGCACCGCCTGACCAACAACAAAGATGAGCAGGCTCCATAAGAGGACCTTACAGAAGTACTTCACCATGTAAAAGCTGTTAACGGTTCAGCGAGTCTATATACGCTGCGGCCTCGTGAGCTGCGATAGCACCGTCTGCGGCGGCGGTAACTACCTGCCTAAACGGCTTAGCGCGGACATCGCCTGCAGCATAGAGACCTTCAATGGATGTTTGCATTTTTTCGTCGGTAATGATGTATCCCGTGCCGTCTTTTTGTACATCAGGCAACAGGGCTGTTTGAGGTTCCATGCCCACAAAGAAAAACACCGCATCGCACGCAAATTCTCGGGTTTCTTTCGTAAGCACATCTTGCAAAATCACCGACGAAACGTGATCCGCACCTTTTATCTCTTGCACGGTGGTATTAAACGCTACCCTGATGTGCGGGTTAGACAGCGTCCTACTTACCAGCGCCTTTTGCGCCCGGAAAGCATCCCGCCGGTGCACCATCGTAACGGTATCGGTGAGCCGTGAAAGAAATAAGGCTTCATCGCAGGCAGCATCCCCGCCGCCTACCACCACAATGCGCTTGTTTCTAAAAAAAGGGCCATCGCACGTTGCACAGTAAGAAACGCCTTTGCCTTGCAGTTCCTTTTCACCCTTTACATTAAGACTGCGATGCTCCGCACCGGTCGCAAAAATCACCGCCCATGCCGTATAGGTTTTCGCAGCAGTTGACACGGCAAACGTTTGATCGGGATTCTTCACAATTGAATGCACTTTTTCGCTCATAAATGCCGCACCGAATGCAACAGCTTGTTTACGCATATTGTCAGAAAACGTAAAGCCGTCGATCGGCTCCACAATACCCGGATAGTTTTCCAAAGAATCAATTAAGACCGCTTGCCCTCCCGGCGCCTTTTCTTCAAATACCATAGACGTCAAATTAGACCTGCCTGCATACTGCGCGGCGGCCATCCCTGCCGTACCGGCTCCTACAATAATAATGTCATAATCTGGTTTCATATCATAATAATCTATGCAAAAAAGGGTAAATGGTCTAGGGCTCATTCCGGAACAGGTTCCCTTTTTTTCGTTTTTCTGGTATGCTGTTCTGTATGATTACGGTAAGCGATGTAAGTTTAACATTTTCAGAAAAACCGCTTTTTAAAGAGGTGAATTTGAAATTCACCCCTGAAAATTGCTACGGCATCATCGGGGCAAATGGGGCCGGCAAATCCACTTTTCTTAAACTGCTTTCAGGGGAATTGGAATATGACAGCGGAGAGATCAGCATTACGCCTGGCGAGCGCATGGCGGTATTGCGCCAAGATCACTTTGCTTTTGATTCATACACGGTTAAGGATACCGTGTTCATGGGGCACCCGCAGCTCTATAAAACCATGAAAGAACGGGAGGCTCTGTACGAAAAAGAGGATTTCAGCGAGGCTGACGGTATCCGCGCATCGGAGCTTGAAAGCGATTTTGCCGATATGGGCGGCTGGGAGGCTGAAAATCAGGTGGAGCAAATGCTTTCAGGGCTCGGCCTTGAAGAAGCACAGCACGAGCGTATGATGAGCGAGCTGGACGAAAGCCAAAAGGTGCGGGTGCTGCTTGCACAAGCCTTATTCGGCAATCCGGAGATTCTATTGCTCGACGAGCCGACGAACGGGTTGGACTTGGAATCAATTACGTGGCTTGAAGAATTCCTCATAGAATTTCCTAATATCGTCATCGTGGTGTCCCACGACCGTCACTTTCTTAATACCGTGTGTACACATATTTGCGATATTGACTTTGGTAAAATCCGAATGTATGCCGGCAATTATGATTTTTGGTACCAAATGAGCCAGATTATGCAGCGGCAAGCGCGTGACCAGCAAAAAAAGCGTGAAGAAAAAATGAAAGACTTGCGGGAATTTATCCTCCGCTTTGCTTCGAATGCAGCTAAAAGCAAGCAGGCTACGAGCCGTAAAAAGGTATACGACAAATTAGCGCTTGAAGAAATTGAGGTTACCACCCGTAAATTCCCCTATGTGCACTTTAAACCCGATCGGGAAATCGGCAATAATGTAGTGCGTATTGAAAAGCTGTGCTACACGACAAAAGATTCTGCCACAAATAACGATACCGTGCTCTTGCACAACTTTAGTTTGACGGTTAACCGTACCGATAAAATTGCGTTTGTCGGTCAAGAGCACAACGCAAAATCTGCACTCTTCGATATTATCTCGGATGAGGCGACCGCTGATTCAGGCGATATCTATTGGGGACAAACCGTTACGCATAGCTATTTGGGTAAAGATAACTCGCTCTATTTTGCAAGCGAACTCAACATTACCGATTGGCTGCGTCAATTTTCTATTGAGCAAGACGAGGCCTATGTACGAGGCTTTTTGGGACGTATGCTGTTCACCGGCGATGAATCACTTAAGCCGGTCAAAGTGTTGTCGGGAGGAGAGAAGGTGCGCTGCATGCTCAGTAAGCTCATGCTTTCAGGTGCCAACGTGCTCATCCTCGATGAACCGACCAATCACCTGGACTTGGAAGCTATCACCAGTTTAAACGAAGCGCTCATCGCCTTTCCCGGTGTGGTGCTGTTCAACTCGCACGATCACGAATTTATTTCATCGATTGCCAACCGCATCGTAGAAATCACCCCCGGTGGTGTAATCGATAGGATGATGAGCTTCGACGATTATATCCGCGATGAACAGGTGCATGAGCTACGGAATACCTACTACGGCGGGGCGGCCAAAAAAATACTCATTTAACGAATAGCCGATTCTCTTAACGGCCCATGCAATACGGAGGATACCAATGGATTATTTAGAACGGTTTAAACGCTACATTGCAATAGATACAAAATCTGACGAAAACGTGACTACCTGTCCCAGCTCAAAAGGGCAACTTACCTTGGGCGCACTGTTAGTGGAAGAACTCCACGCGCTCGGCCTTGCCAATGCAACGCAGGATGCGCACGGCTATGTGTATGCCTCGCTGCCGGCAACTATCGAGGCCAAAGTTCCCGTCATCGGCTTTATTGCGCATATGGATACGTCTCCCGATTTAGACGGGAAGTGCGTAAACCCGCGCATATTCCGCTACGAAGGCGGAGACATCAAGCTCAACGAAACCTACACGATGACGGCGCAGGAATTTCCGTTTTTAAACAAACTGATCGGTGAAGAACTCATTACCACTGACGGCACCACCCTGCTGGGCGCCGATGACAAAGCAGGGATCACCATCATCATGAGTAGCATAGAATACCTACTGAAGCATCCTGAAATTAAACACGGCGAGATAAAAATAGGCTTTACGCCTGATGAGGAAATAGGGCGCGGCGCTGACCTTTTCGACGTAAAAAAATTCGGTGCCGACTTTGCCTATACCATCGACGGTGGTGAAATCGGTGAATTGGAATACGAAAACTTCAACGCGGCAAGTGCAAAAATCGAAATTTGCGGAAAAAATGTGCACCCGGGCAGCGCTAAAAATATTATGATCAATTCTCTCCGCGTTGCGCATGAATTGGAAAGCCTCTTACCCGTTGAACAAAAACCTGAATACACCGAAGGCTACGAAGGCTTTTTCCTTTTAACCGGCATGAACGGTACCGTTGACCATACCAACATGTCTTACATTATCAGGGATCATTCCAGGGAAAAATTCGAACAAAAAAAGCAATTACTGCAGCATGCTGTTGACTTTCTTAATATAAAATACGGTTCAATTATTAAGGCAGATATAAAAGACAGCTACTACAATATGCGGCAGCAAATTGAACCGCATCAAGAAATTATAGCGCTTGCCAAGCGATCAATGGAAGAGCTCGGTATAAAGCCCCTCATTAATCCTATACGGGGCGGAACGGACGGCGCGCGGCTTTCCTTTATGGGTTTACCGTGTCCGAATATCTTTGCGGGAGGCTTTAACTTTCATGGGCGGTTTGAGTGTATTCCTACGAGCTCAATCCAAAAAGGCATTGAGCTTATCGTAAAAATAGCCGAAAATAATATATCTGTTCGATAACTCCGTTGTCGAACAGAGCTAATGTGCGGGCGTAGGATGTGCAAGCAGAAAATCCCTCAAAGAGGCAGATTTTCTGCTTGTGCATGCTAGCCAACTAAAGAAATAATCTTTTGTTTGTCAATAAATCCTACCGATCGGGAAACTTCTTTACCATTTTTAAATACGATAATGGTAGGAATACTGGATACACGGTATTGCGCCGCAAGGTCTGCTTCATTATCTACGTTTACCTTTGCTAAAAGCGCTTTATCACCTATTTCTTTCTCAGCTTCCTCGAATATCGGTCCTAACATTTTACATGGGCCACACCATGGGGCCCAAAAATCTACCAATGCAGTTTCTTTGGAACTAATGCTTGTATCAAAATCAGCTTTCGTTAAATGTACTAATGCCATTTGCTTTTTCCTCCTCTGTGATGTATACATAGCTTATATAATAACATACGAAAAAAAATCAATTCCGCATAGGGCTTTTTATGCTTTTTATCAAGAGCGCAGCAAGACTTGTAAAATATAGTATTCTATATACCGGCGTAAAGCATTTTTATACTTTACTTCAGCTAAATTAGGTGCATTTGCAATAGTCTCTGCAATGGTTTGAATCGTTTCAGCATTGAGCGTGGCAGCATACGGTTTATGCATCCTCAGATAATCCTTAATAAACGCATTCACCGATTCAGTGTTCTGTTTCTGTCCGGCAGGATCAATATTGGTATTCCATGCATCCAACTGCTCTGCAAGACATTGGGCAATCGTTTTGCCCGTAGGAACCATAGTAGTACACAGTTCCTCAGCAATATCATGGGCAGACGGTTTTTTCGCTACTGCGGCAGGCTGCTGCTTCGGTTCTTCGGCTGTGCGCTGCTTTTTTGCTTTTCGTTTAGTTTTGCCTTTTACAGAAGATTGGCCGAATGAGTGCACAAAAAAAGAAATAATAGGAGAAATTACCGGAATCGTACACCAAAACGGCAGTAACATGCGCGTATCGGTAAAAAGTTCTTGTCGGTTAAGCGAAAAAAGAGCGCTATACGACCGCAGATTGCCGTCAGGAAAAATACGCTGTATGTCAGCAGTATATTTTTTGGTAGCAGTTGGGTCTTTTACTACCACCGGAAGAAAAGCCGCATTTAATAGCCCATACAAGACAGGCGATTGTTCTTCGCAAAGCTTACTGAGCAGCGCATCGAAGGTTTTATCTGAGTGCATCGCTTCCATGCGTTCAAATTGCAACAGTTGGTGATACCATATTTTAACACAACGATCCCGAATCTTTTTTCTACTATCCTGTATCAACGCAATAAGAAGCGGAATCACTTTTTCAAATAAGATGTAGTACCGCTCTCCATCCAGGGTTTTAAAGCTTAAAATCTCAGCCAAAGCCTGCCCCTCGGCTGCGGTTGTCTTTTGTTGCATGAAATCTTCAAAGTCTTTTTCAGAATATTGACCAAACAACGATATTCCTCGTGAATCTTTAAAGTTCACAATAGTCGCCTTAGTAAAGTAGTACGGCTGTTTTAGAAAGGAGCCCTCTAAATTTTTCAATGCCGTTTCACGCTGTAAATCTTGCTGCGACTTATTGCGATAAAAATTATTCATATATTCGATAATATACAAAGACTGCATAATCGCAATTTCATCCAGCATTTTTTCCGGTTTTTTATCCATTTCAGATTTAATTGCTCCGCATAAAGAATGCCACAAGAGGTATGTTTCACCGGAATTTTTAAGCGTACGGATTGTTTCAGTAGGAGTATCTTGAATAGTCGCTATGAAATTCCGAACAGAGAAATCTTTTCCTGGATTCGCTGCAAGAAGCCTATTTTGAAAAAACTCCCGCTGTCCGCTTCTACGTAGCAAAACCCTAAGTTTAGCACAGGCAAATTCAAGCATTGTATCGGTAGAAAACGTACTAGGAAAAATAAGAGCCGGCGTCTCATCAGGAAAAAGCAGCTGATATAAAAACGAACTTTGTTTCCCCTGTTCAGGTTCCAAAGTGGTAAAATGAGTATTGATTCTAACAGTACGTATCAAGCTACTGGGAAAATTAAGCGGCACTTCGTTGGTAAGCGGAAAGGTACGCTCAGGATTCTCCTTGATAGTGTCATACAGGCGGATAATCATATCAATATAATATTGAGGTATAAAAATCATCGCCCCTTTCTTTTTATCCGCTACAATCTCTATGACTCCTGTGGCACCTAAATCTTCAAACATTTTAAGGAGCTTTTTGGGGGCAATATCTACAAAATCGCGTAAGTCAGGATGCTCTTGCACATTCCGTTGAGCGTATTTTTGTATATAGTCGGTTAACTCAGACATGCTTACCGTAGGGGTATTAATCCGGATCGCATAGTTGCGTATAATACTCGCCAAATTCATACTACTACTATAATAGAGTTCCTTCTTTTTTGCAAGAATACGTACTTTAGAGTTGGAAAAAAGAAGGCTAAAAGATGCTTAAAAAAGCAATTGCACATCATTGCCGTACGTATTGTTCAATTTCCTCCGACAAATGCTCAATCATAACGCCTGCAATTCGGAACATCTCGATAGAATCAGCAGAATCGTGATAGCGTTTTTCTGCCACTACCCGTTTGATTCCGCAGTTAATAATGAGCATTGCACAGGTGCGGCACGGGGTCATTTTGCAATACAACGTAGCACCATCGATGCTGATACCGTGTCTTGCTGCTTGGCAAATAGCATTTTGTTCTGCGTGTACCGTCCGTACACAGTGAGTGCTCACGTTGCCGTCTTGATGCTGCATTTGCTTTAAAAGGTGCCCGACATCATCGCAGTGAGGTAAACCGCGGGGTGCTCCAACGTATCCGGTAACTAAAAGCTGATTATCCCGTGCGATTACACAACCGGATCTCCCTCTATCGCAAGTGGCACGCTTTGCAATAGCATGGCACACTTCTATAAAATACTCATCCCATGTTGGCCGTATATAGTGATTAGGCATACACGCTCCTTATACCTTTTTACTCGCTGCCTGTTTCCGGCTCAAGTAGTTGATTGTGGCTTTCTTTTTTCAGCTCTGTATGTGCAGGCTGTTCTAACAGTTGATTGCTTACCGGGGGCAGTTCAGTACTCTGCGCATGCTTATTGGTACTATCTACCTGCTTTTTCCCGCGATTATCGGAACTGTCTTGCTCATCCTGCAGTAGCTCATTGTGGGCTTCTTCCTCAGGTGCTTCCTCTACAGGGCCATCTGCCAGCGCACTATCATCGCGATTGGCTTCGTCGACTACGGCGGAAGATTCATCGGCATCGCTATCTTTCGATTCTGTATAGTCTTCGAATATGCGTGGGTCGATAAAAACTCCGTCTTTTACCTCATTGGGTATTTGCCCCGCTTTATATCCGGTTTTTCTAAACCTGTCTTTGGCAATTTCAAACAAATTATGATCAGCTTCATGGTATGCACAAAACGAAGATGGTTCAGTACCGCTTAAAAAATCGAGCAGCACCGTTTCATCGCCACAGTGCTGCGTGGGAAGCAGCCCAGACCGTGCACACACGGCAACCGACGTTATACCTGTTTCCGGTTTAATAAAATCCTTATACGGCTTATCCTCATGAATTGCCCTCATATAATTACCCCATGCGGGCCCAGCGAGCGTTGCGCCGGTATGATCTAAGCCAAGCGATTGCCCGCCTTTATCATAGCCGAACCATACCGCTGTTGTATAATAGGGTGAATAGCCAATAGTCCATGCATCTGACCAGTTCTGGGTAGTGCCCGTTTTTCCGGCAATAGGCATGGTAAAATCCTTCCCCGTGTGTTTATCTTTAAAACGGAATTTTGAACCGTACCCCGCCGCATAGGCAAGTGTACCTTCGGTAACCGTTTTACGCAGCATCGAAGTCATAATATAGGCATTTTGCGGGCTGACTACCTGCATTGCGGCTTTTTTTCGCCGCTGCTCAAGCCGTAAATCCCGTTCGGGATCCATGATAATAGAGCCTGAGCGGTTCTCAACTGTTCTGATGGCAATCGGCTCAACCCGACGCCCCTGATTTGCAAAGCACGCAAACGCTTTGGCCATTTGTACCGGCGCAATGCTGATAACGCCCAGTGCAAGCGGGTACAAACGGGGAAAGGTACGGTCAATTTCATCTTGATCGGTAATATCCAACAAGGCTGAAACACGGTTAATCGCCGTATCAAAGCCTATCGTTTCTAACACTTTGATCGCAGGAATATTCATGGATTTAGCGAGCGCCTTCCACGCCAACACAGTCCCTTGCCAATGACCGGCATAGTTATTCGGTATGTACGGCACGCCGTTTTCGTTCATGAATACTTGCGGCGTGTCCTCTAGCACCGTTGCCGGTGTAATGAGCCTCGTATCGATAGCAGCAGAATACAAAAGCGGCTTAAATGAGCTTCCTGGCTGAATATGGCCCTGTATCGCCCTGATTACTTGGTTAGATTCATCGAACTTACTGCCTCCTACCAATGCAGTGATATAACCGGTATCATTTTCAAGGCAAATAAGGGTTCCTTCAACCGTCTTTTTGGCTAAGTCATCCTGCACCCTGCTGATATTTTTTGTATTAGCTATTTTTAATGAATTTAAGCCGAACAGCATAGAAGTCATATCGATGATAGGATTAAGCGTATCCCGATAGTATGCGCGGGTTTTGGCCTGTGCACGGTTTGAATCCACATGTAAGGCAGGAATATTGAATGCCAACGAAAGGAGTGCTGTGATATTGCTGTATTTTTGACTCTGGAAAAACCGCGAAGAACGGGATTTTTTTACCCGTTCATTCACCCTCTGTATAGTTGCCCCTATTTCCTTCTCTGCAGCAGCTTGGTGCCGTAAATCGCAGGTAGTGTTTACCACATAGCCATCAGTATAAAAATCCATTGTACCATACATCATCGTTTCAAGTTGACGACGTACATACTCAGAAAACCACCGCGCCTTATCCTCACGATTAAACCAAACGGAAGATTTGGTTCTCGTATAATCAAAATGAGCCCAGTATGAATCGTAGGATTCTTCTTTCTCTTGCGCGGTTAAAAAGCCAAGCCGTACCATTTCATCCAACACGTATGACTGGCGCTCTTGTGCTCTATTGGGGTACTCAAACGGATTATACGAGGCAGGGTTGGATAGTTGGATCACCAAAATGGCAGCTTCCGCCGCAGTCATGGCTGCCACAGGATGATTAAAATAAAACTGGCATGCGGTGCTCACTCCGTAGGTTCCTTCGCCGAAGTATACCTTATTAAGGTACAATTCGAGGATTTCGTCCTTGGAATACCGGCGCTCCATTTGCACCGCCCACCAAAGTTCCTTAATTTTGCGCTGAATGCTCATATCCGTACGGTCGCAATACAAAAGACCGGCAATCTGCTGCGTGATCGTGCTGCCACCGCCCAAAGACCGGTGCGTTAATTGGCCAATCACTGCTCGAACAATCGCCTTAAGAGAAAAGCCGCGATGATGGTAAAAATCTCGGTCTTCCCGTGCCAACAGTGCATTAATCAGTACGGGTGGCAGCTCGTCAAAAGCGATAATTTCACGCTTTTCATCAGAAGAGAACTCAGTGATTAAATCGCCGCGTATATCGAGAATGCGAGTGGGTAAATCAGGGGTAAAAGCAGTAAATTGCTCATTGGCTTTGGTCACCGCTGTCTGCGCCAGGCAATAGCCAAGCAGGGCCGAACCAAACGCCAAAATCAAAAACACAAAAATAATATAGAAATATATGCCTACTTTTCGAAAAAACATAGCCTCTAATAAAAGCATAATTCTAATGATGCCGTCAAGCCACACCTTTTGCAAAAAGGATGCTGTTGGCAAAACCAACGTTTTGCCAACAACAAAACTTGCAAGTTTAAGCGGTAACGCCGCTTAAACATTGCCAAGGATGGTGGTGGTTTGATGCTGTGGATAGGGCTTTCCCTGCTTTTTCACGCTGTTGAAAGAGGAAAGGAGGCGGAGCTACTAGACAGGGAAGGGGGGGGGGGGGTATAATAGAAGATATATATATTTGTAAGGAGGTTATCCATGCAAAGGATACACCAGAAAATTATACGGACATTGTTCAGTGCATGTGCAGTCAGTATGCTGCTTTGTGCCTGTGACAGCCCCAATACACCGCAGTCAAAGCCTGATCCGGCACCAAGACCATCTCCCTCGCCAACTCCTCCCTCTACCGGTGGAAGCGGCGGCGGTTCAGGATCCGGTTCTGGTTCTCATGGCAGTTTGCAGAACAATCAAGGGCCCCGTGGTGGTGGAGGAGTGCAGGCAGACGAGGGCAGCTCCACGGTCCCTTCAGGCCCCACAACAGTAAAGGTAACGGTTAAATCAGTAAAAGACGGCCTTGATGGCCATGCACAGGTCAAAAAACCGGCACCTGGCGGAGGAGATTTTGAGGGTGAGCTCGAGGTAACGGTTAATAAAGCGGCTATTGATGCTGGTTTT
>JBQNBR010000061.1:0-12030 GCA_052169815.1 Treponema sp. | reverse complement strand
ACGGCAATCATACTGAGGCTCAAAAGCGTTCCGCAAGCAATAAGGCCAGCCGACCTACCGGTACGGCAGTAATGCGTTTCGAGCACAATAATATTTGCAGCAGGCGGCAGTAGACAGAGCATATAGAGCGCCGGTTTATTACTCGTTACAAGATCCAAATGTAAAAGGCTTGCAATATACATAAATAACGTCATAAAGCAGCCGATAGTAACCGCCCGCAAAAGCGCCCACAATACCGCTTCTTTAAAATCGCTTTTACGCAACTGAATAGTGGCAAGCCACATACCGAGCACCCCCATACCCAACATACTCATAATCAATTTAAGCATCCGGTATACCGGTTGCAGGTTCTGCTGTATAGCGGTGCCGAAGGGAATACAAGCGATGCCGAGTATCAAGGCGGTAACAGGAGGTGTTTTTAATGTTTTTTTTATATCGAAATGCGCCGCACCGTCATTAATGAGTAGGCTTGCTCCGATAGAATTACCGAAAATAGAACTTCCGATATACATAGAAATAAGCGCCGCAGCAGCTCTATCACCCAAAAATGCTGTTGCAATAGGGAGCGCCAGCCAGCCGATATTTAAATAAAAGAAAGCAAGCCGCTTAACAATGTCTGTGGTAACAAGACGGCTGATAAACAGCATAGAAGTCATCATAAACATCATGGCGAACATCATAATAAATAAATCCGCACGGCAGGTACTAATATTATAGATAATAACCATGGGAATAATTACTTTGGTTAAAAGATAGGATAAGGGCGTTTTAATATTAACAGGGGTTTTCCCCACTATAAAACCAGTGCATAAATACAAAAACGGCAATAACATTTTAAGCAGCATATATACTTTCCCTATCACATAATATACGTGTCGCCAAAAAGATCACATAAAAATTGCTTTATATCATTGAATACTGGGTGATCAAAGTCCCAATGCCCATTCACTGCTCCTAATCCGAGTGAATTAACTAATGGCATTTTAGATGCGAGGTATATTTGAATCTCTGATTTTGTTCTATTACTCATCAGCGAACCTCATAATTTTCTTTTAAACTGGTTAGGAGTGTTTCAGCGTCAATATGAATAGTTCTTACTGCATTATTTTTTTTCTCCGTTCTGTATAAAGATATACAATTTTCATTACTCATTGCCGTTTGCACTGATACAAGCGCTTCGATACATTCATAAGAATGCGTGGTAGCAATTATTTGCACATCAAAGAGATTGGCAGCCATCAAAATAGCTTTCCAGAATATTTTTAACGATGAATAATGAAGTCCGTTCTCAATCTCATCGATTAATAAAATACCGTGTTCCATCTCATAAATTGACGATAATACAGAAAGCGTTCGCCTAATACCATCCCCCATGATGTTGATTGGTAATAATTCGTCTGCACCTATGTCGAAGTAAATATTCTCATTATTCCCCATACGAATATCGATTAAATTCGGTTCTATCTCCTTTAAAACCTGAACAATGGTATCCATACGCTTTTTAATAATAATATTTGAAATATCTCTAGGCATTTGATCAAGCCGTGTTTTAATATGAAGATACTTACAAGAAAGTCGTTCCTGATAGGATTGGGATATGCTTACCGTTTCATTTTTTATACTGAGCGTCGACTTTTCTTCGACGCCAGTATTGTTTCTGAATGTGATTTGTAGTCCATCAATAGCTTGTGCTGTATTTGATAATGAAGCTACAATTTTTTCATCCATTTTATCTTCCACTATCTTGATCTTATTAGTATCTTCATAGAGCGGGGCAAACATCGCACACCGCATAATACTGTCAACAGATCCTTCAAATTTTATTGGAACTGTAAGGTCTAAATTATGGAAGATATACTTAAAATCGCTGTCGTTCTTAAGCGATAAATCTCGAAATTGATTGATAGCTATGGTAAGACGCGGTTCTGACATACCTGCTAAGAGAAAAAATGCTTCCAACACGCTCGTTTTTCCTGAATTATTCTTACCAACAATTAAATTAACCTGCTTAAGTCCCGTTAATTCAATATACTCTATTCCTCTAAAGTGAGATATGTTTATCGTCTGATATTTCACGTATACCTCGTATGCCTTGAGCTTATCTAGTACAATACCTCATACTATCAGATTTTGCAAGCACAATGCCTGTACATTATTCCCCTATTTGAGAACGGTAATATAAAATAAAAAACGTGTAGCAAAATGTTTTTTTAATAAATATATAAACTAATAAATATATTGACAGCGCTGCTAAAACCGATTATTTTATCATTGTTTTTATCTATTTATTATAGGAGTGCTATATGAAGAAAAAAAATGTATTGCTGCTTTGTATTGCAGTGGTTTCGTTTTTCTGGTTTTCCTCCGCCGGAGGTAAAGAGGTCTCATCCAAGAGTGCTGAAAAAGCAAATCAAATAACCTATGCGATCAGCGCTTCTCCCGTTGGAAAATTCAATCCGCTCATTTCGGATACTCAGTATGACGGGTATGTCAACGAACTGGTGTATGCCGGACTGCTCCGTCTTAATGCCAAAATCGAGCTTGAACCTGCATTAGCGGAAAAGTATGAAGTCAGCAAAGACAGCACGGTCATCACTTTTATGCTGAGAAAGGGTCTGACCTTCCACGACGGCAAACCGCTCACTGCTGAAGACGTCAAATTTACGCTTGAAGCGCTCGCAAGCCCGCAGTATGACGGCGAAATTCAAAGCTATGTTCAGTCTATCAAAGGTTTTAAAGACTTTAACGCAGGCAAAGCTTCTTCGCTTTCCGGCATTGCGGTTAAAAACGATACCACGGTAGAAATCACATTTAGCGAACCCTATGCTCCTGCACTTATTAATATCGGAACTTTGGCGGTTCTCCCCAAACACGTCTGGAAAGATGTGCCGGTAGGTGAATGGGCAAAGGCCTCTGCACTGCTATCAAAGCCGGTAGGCTGCGGACCGTATATGTTCGACAGTTTTACGAACGGTTCGTATGTTAAATTGACTGCATTCGATGCGTATTACGGCGGAAAACCTAAAACGGCAAACTTCATCCTCAAAGAGGTCAACGAAGCGACAGTGCAGGCTGAACTGATTAACGGTACTGTTGATATCGCCGACGTATCCGCTATTAAGAATGCCGATGCGAAGCAGCTTGCGGCAAAAGGCGTTACGGTAGTACGCTATCCTAATTCAAAAGTGCAGTACATGGGCTTTAACCTCCGGGATGCCCGCCTTGATCTGAATGTCCGCACTGCTATTGCGTATGGCATTGACCGGCAAGCTATTGTGAACGGTCTAATAGAAGGAAATGGTGTGGTACTTGACACGCCGATGGTGCCTTCGCTGTGGTCATATCCGACAAGCGGTTTAACGCATTATGCATTCGATGCTCAAAAAGCAAAAGACTACCTAAAAAAAGCAGGCTACGAGGACACAAACGGCGACGGCTTTGCCGATAAAAACGGTAAAAACTTACAGCTGACGCTGACTATCCCCAAAGGTGATAAAGTTAGAGAGCAGACAGGCCCGGTTATCCAGTCCGATCTGAAAAAAATTGGGATCGATATTGTGCTGGAGCCGATGGACTTTAACGCAACGATGCAGAAAGTAGTGGGCAACCATGAATTTGAGCTGTACTTGATGGGCAATACTCTCGACCCCGATCCCGATCCGACGCCTTACTGGTATTCCACGCAGGCAACCGATGAAAAAGGCAGCTTCGGCTGGAATATCGCTGCATTCCGTTCAAAACAAGCCGATGAACTTTTGGATTTAAACCGGAAGCAGCTCAATACGGCAGACCGTAAAACAACCTTGCAGCAATTCGGCGTTCTGTTGAACAAAGAACTGCCGTGGGTTCCGCTCTACGCCGCCGATATTGCAAAGGCATACCGCTCAGGCGTTACCGGCTATATGCCGAATACCTTTGTTGATTTCTACAATGTACAAAACTGGGAAGTCACGAAATAATCGGTAATGCGATAATGAGTAATGGAAAGTCCAAAGGAAGCCGTTCCCCATTATCCGTAAAATAGTCCAATTCAAAAAATAAGTGCTTTATGCATTCTCATCTTCTGTTCCGGTTTATCGGTAAACGACTTATCATTGCAATTATCCTCCTTTTCGGTATTACCGTGCTGCTCTTTTTTTTGTTTGAGCTGCAGCCGGGAAACCCGTACCTCAATTTTATTAAGCCCGGGATGTCTCCTGAACGGATTGAAGCAATGCTGAGGGAAAAAGGCTATTACGCTCCGCTTTCCATACGATGGACAAAAATGCTTGCCTCCCTTTTACGCTTCGATTTCGGGTATTCGCTGCAATACGGCATACCGGTAAAAACGCTCATTTTGCTCAGGTTGCCCAATACGCTTGCATTGACGGTGCCTGCTTTGTTGATCGCCGTTGTAGCGTCAGTGCTGATCGGCAGGCGCATTGCATTTTATCCGCACAGTATGTTTGCAAGAACGGTTGACATTGCTTCTGGTATCGGTATCTGCACGCCGGCATTTTTCATCGCCCTCTTTTTGATCAAGCTCTTCGCATTCGACATACCGCTGCTGCCGATCTCCGGTATGGAAGACATTGTGAAAACCGGAAAGGCACTGCTATTCAGCCGCTTCCGGTATGCAGTGCTGCCGGTTGCAACATTAACGCTGATGCAATGCGCTCCGTTAGTCCGCTATGTCCGCGCCTTTATGCAGTCGGTTAAACAGGAGGATTTTATCCGTACCTACGAAGGATTCGGGCTAACGCAGTATGCAGCGTATAAGAGTGCCGGTTTCCGCGTTGTTCTGCCAAGACTTATCACGATGGTGTGCATGGAAGTTCCCTATCTGATTTCTGGCGCGCTCATTACGGAAAGCATTTTTGTGTGGCCCGGCATCGGTAAGCTCAATTTCGATGCAGTCCAGTTCCGGGATTATCCGGTACTCCTCGGCATTACCACAATGACGGCGGTCTGCGTGCTGCTTGCAAATCTGATGGCCGACCTGCTCAATTATTTTTTTGATAAGCGGATAGGACTGTAATGCATACTAACAACCGAAAGCTCACTGTAGGGTTGAGCATCTTTGCAGCACTGCTGTTGTTCATATTTTTAACGCCGGCGGTTAGTCAAAATAAGGCGAACGAAATCGATTTGCTGCACATAGAATCGCCGCCATCGCGGGAGCATCCGTTAGGCACAGACTCCCTTGGGCGGGATATCCTTGCACGCACTGCAGCGGGCGGAAAGATTTCCCTTGCGGTTGGTATTGCCGCAACGGGTATACGGACCCTTATTGCCGTCGTGCTTGGCTTTGCCGCCGGTTTTTCAAAAAAAGCGGATACGGTGATCATGCGGCTCATCGATGTGCTGCTTTGCTTTCCGTTTTATGTGTTGGCGCTGTCGGTGATGGTGTTTCTCGGTAACTCGCTTTTAAATCTCACTTTGGTTATCGCTTTTTTTACCTTTGCCCCTTCCGCCCGCCTTATCCGTACGGAAGTGCTTGCGCTAAAAGACCGGGAGTTTATTCAGATATGCAGAATCAATGGAGAAAACTCTGTGCGCATCCTGTTCGGACATATTATACCGCTTTTACGGAACACCATTGCCGTAATCTTTACTACTTCCGTTGCACAGGCAGTGCTGATGGAATCTTCGCTATCCTTCCTCGGCATGGGGATTCAAGAACCGCAGGCAAGCTGGGGCTCCATGCTATCCATTACACTCGATATTATGAACATCGGCACTAAATGGTATATCTGGCTGCCGGCGGGTTTGTGCATTATCCTGATGACCTATTCGGTACATCTTATTGGAGAAGGTTTCCGTGAACTGCCTCGACGTTAAGCATTTGACGATAGCGCTCAGGCAAGATGCCGGCCGAAGCGTGGGAAGTACCGCCGGAGCCGCCGACAGTGAAAGCCGCAGCAGCAAAAATCTTATCAGCGACATAAGCTTTTCCATCGGGGAGCGGAGTACGCTTGCCGTTATCGGTGCATCCGGCTCGGGGAAAACACTCACGGCACTCGCTGTCATGGGCTTACTCGACCGCTCAGTGTTTTCCGTGCACGGACGCTGCGTGTTTTCTGCACAGTACACTGCAGACTGCGGTACCGCTGCCGCACATGAGCCGGTTGATCTATTCATGCTGAGCGAACAGGAACGGAAGTACTACTGCATGGAACATATCTCAATGATCTATCAAAATCCATTCCGCAGCCTCTCACCGGTAGAAAAAATCAAAACGCATCTGTGCCATATCGGGGCGATAAAACGGCGTCAGCCTGACCCGCAGCGGCTGGACACGCTGTTTGATGCCGTACAGCTTGATAAGCACGAGATGCTGAACAAGTATCCGCATGAACTTTCAGGCGGAGAACTGCAGCGTATTATGCTTGTACTGTCTCTCCTGTTCAAACCGCAGCTGCTTATCTGCGATGAGCCGACTGCCTCGCTTGATTATCAAACAGGACTGCGCATCATTTCTCTGTTGAAAACGCTCAAAAAAGCTGCCGGAATGTCGATCCTGTTTATCTCGCACGACATTTCGCTCGTGCAGGACATCGCGGATACGGTTGTCATTATGAAAAATGGTCGGATCGTTGAAACCGGCGCGACAGAACTCATTTTTACTCGGCCGAAAGAAGCCTATACACACGAGCTCATTCAGGCCTCGTATCTGGAGAAGCGATGCTAAGTATACGGCACCTTTCCGCCGGTTATCACAAGCCGGTGCTTACGGATATAACCATAGGCTTTGAGCAAAAGATTTACGGTATTCAAGGAGAATCCGGTTCGGGAAAATCCACCTTCATCAAGGCGGTTCTCGGCCTTATTCCGTACAGCGGACAGGTTTTTTATAATGGAAAAGAATTGAAAAAGCCGAAAGACCGGCACGGTTTTCAGGTAATCTTTCAAAATCCTTTTTACTCGTTTAATCCGCAGAAAACAATCCGGAGTGCTTTTAAGGAGATGCTTCGCTGGAATGCCCGCCGCAGTGGGCAGGGGGCCCCCGTACCGCAAGCTGAACTGCTCCGCCGCTGTTTGCGCCTTACCGGATTGCCGGAATCGGTGCTGGATAAATACCCGTCCGCTTTTTCAGGCGGAGAGCTGCAGCGGCTTGCCGTTGCTCGGGCATTGGCAGGAAACCCGCAGGTACTGATTTTAGATGAGCCGACTTCAGCACTCGATGTTATTACACAAAAAAAGCTTTTGGATGATATGCTTCCACTGCTGAAAGGCAAAACCGTGCTGTTAATCAGCCACGATGTGCGGGTGATTGGCTACTGTGCCGATGAGATGCTCGTGCTTCAGGCACAGCAGCTGGTTCTTCAACCTTCTTCGATGACGAAAAAGCAGCATTGAATGGGGCCGTTACGGGAAACCGGCACCGCTGTTCTTACTGCTCTTAAAGCCCTTTTTTAACAAAACGCTTGACATGAATACAGAAACGGTATAGGATATTTCTAATTCTTCCCCGTCGCATCCTTATTCTTGTTTTTAAGCTATGGATCTTACATGCAGGCCACACCGTTTCTTAAAATCCCTGATATGAATATCTTACAGAATTCCCCGCTGTTCAGCGCATTTTCTTGCGATGAGCTTACCCGGATACTGCACATGCTACATGCAAAAGTAAAAGAGTATACAAAAGGCCAGACAGTGTATGCTGCAGGGAGCAGTATCAGTTCATTGGGAATGGTTATGACCGGTAAGGTGTATATCCAGCTGGTAGATTGGTGGGGAAATTTAAATATTTTGCACGAAATTACCAGTGCGGATATTTTTGGAGAAGCCTTTGCAACCACAAGCGGCATTCCGCTCGCCAATGACGTGGTTGCCGCCCAAGATTCGCAGGTTTTATTTATCAATGTGCAATGGGTGCTTGCTTCCGCCCGTATCGATGACCCGCTGAAAGTTCGGTTTATCCAAAACCTGTACCGGATAAGCTCCGCCCGGAACCGTTATTTAACTAAAAAAGTACGGTACCTCACCTGTCGGTCTACGCGCGATAAGCTCATCGCCTATCTTTCAGAGCAATCCCGTGTACATAAGTCGGAAACGTTTGATATTCCGTTTGACCGTCAACAGCTTGCAGATTACCTTTCGGTAGAACGGAGCGCGCTTTCTGCCGAACTGGGAAAAATGCAAGCTGAGGGTCTTCTTACATTCAAAAAAAATCACTTTACGCTTTCATGTGCTCAGGGATGAGCTACACCCGCACATCGGGATTTTTTTCACCGAATTGTTCACGCAGCTGCGCAGTAATTTCAGCACGGGCCGTACCCTTTTTCTCCTGCTGTTTAATGAACTTATACGCTTTAAAAAGCGTGGAAGGGCCGATTTCCGAACTAAAAAAGCCGATACCCTGATTCCATGCAAGCAGCTCGAACACATCATCAAGAGCCGCAGAATCTATGCCCTGTGCATACACTTTCACCAGTTCCCGCGTTGCCTGACGCATTCTTCCTGCCCCCACAGCATTAGTAAGCGACAACAGTAAGCGCGTCTCGTACGGAAGGTGCCGTTTGGCGTCATTCCACGTTACATCCCAAAACTGCACCGCAATCTTTCCGAGGTTTTCATCAATGAGCGGGAAATTCGTCAGGGCGGTAGGCCGCATCGCAATACTGCCGTCATCTTCTTTCATTTCCGTGCGGTAAAAGTAAGCGTGAAACTCGTGTTCTGCCGCTTGTTCAGTATGGGATTCATAGCCGAGCTGCCTCATGACGTCATACAGCGGAAGCGGATCAAAGCTTTGTATAATTTCAAGCCCGCCTCCACTCGGCATATCCTCTGCTTCTTTTTTCAACCTTGGGAAAAAATTTCCCTGAATACCGCGGACATCAATTTTTTTGAACCCTGCTGCTTTGTCTTGCCAATCTGCATATGCCATATCTACCTCCTAGTCTCCTTCACATCGTGATGTAAGAAATGTAACATGCATTGACCATAAACATATGTTGGAAAACCAACAAAAAGCAAAAAATTTAACACACTTTTTTTAAAAGAGGGGCACGGTAGGTACCGGTAGTTGATTATAAAAGCTAAAACGCGCATACTATATACCTTAAAAGCGAGGAGCAACAGAACATGCGGACAAAAGCTTATTTTAATACCAAGATACATCAAACCCATATGCTGCCGGTCTCCGATATACATACATTGTATATCGAAGAGCGAGGGAACCCCGAAGGAGTACCGGTTGTTTTTTTACACGGAGGACCGGGAGGCTGTATTTCGGAAAAGAGCAGCCGCTTCTTTGACCCTGATTTTTACCGCATTATTCTTTACGATCAGCGGGGATGCGGGAAAAGCAAACCATTCGCCGAATTAAAAGAAAATACTATGGATAACCTTGTTGAAGATATAGAAAAAATCAGAAAGTACCTGCATATTACCGGCTGGTACGTATTCGGCGGCAGTTTCGGTTCAACCCTAGCGTTGGCCTATGCAATTGCGCATCCGCAACCGGTTAAGACGCTCATTTTACGGGGAATATTTCTGGGACGAAAAGAGGACATTCACTGGCTCTTTCAAGAAGGGGCTTCTTACCTATTCCCTGATAACTTTGAACTATTTAAAAACCACATTGAAGAACAAAAGCGCACCGATTTGGTTTCCGCTTACTATGAAAAATTAACGAGCGCAGATGAAAAGGTGCGCAAAGCGGCTGCAAAAGCATGGAGTAACTGGGAAGCAGGTATTGTAACGCTTATGCCGCCGGCAAATTTACAAAGTGAATGCACTGATGCCGATGTATCCCTTGCAACGCTCGAATGCCATTACTTTGTGCATCATATGTTTTGGCAGCATGACAACTATCTTTTAGATAATATAAGCGCTATTCAGCATATTCCAACCTATATTGTTCATGGCCGCTACGACGTTGATTGCCGGCCTTCAGGAGCATTTGCATTACACAAAGCGCATCACACATCATCGCTTTCAATTGTCGACGCTTCCGGCCATTCAGCGTATGAAGACCTCATGTTTAAACGGCTTTTAGAAATCATGGAAGCATTAAAAAGGTAGGACAGACAAACTCATACAAAGACTGAAAAAGGCGTTGCCAACAACTCAGGTTCGCCTTTTTTAGAGGCTTCCGGCGCTTTTGCTAATGCGAAAACAACGTATAGAGCATATTTTTATCCGCTTGTATCGTTGAACCGGTGGTAGTAAGCATATTCCCCGTAATCGTTGCATTGGCACCGCTTTTAAAAGCCTGCTCTCCATTGGCAGTAAGCAGCTTTCTTCCCGCACCAAAGCAAATGCTGCTTGTGGGATTGATAAACCTGAACATGGCAATAGTCCGTAAAATCTCCTCTTCCCTAAGGTGGGGAAGCCTTTCAAGAGGAGTGCCTTCAATGGGCAACAGCACGTTAATAGGAATGGAATCGATTCCCAATTCAGCTAGCGACAGCGCCATGTCCAGCCGGTCTTCAAACGTTTCCCCCATGCCGATAATACCACCTGAACATATTTCGAACCCTTCAGCTTGCGCCATCTTAATAGTGCTGATTTTCATTTCGTAGGTATGCGTCGTACAAATAGAAGGAAAGTAGCGCCGTGATGTTTCAATATTATGATGATACCGCGTTACACCGGCTGCTTTCAGTTCTTTGAATTGATCCTGCGAAAGAAACCCCATCGAAGCACAAAGCCCAATACTGAGCTCGCTATTGATTCGCTTGTACACCTGAATAGCCTGCTCAAATTCCCGGCCTGTCAGCGCTTTCCCTGAAGTAACAATGGAAAACCGATGCACCCCTTCTCTTTCATTGAGCTCTGCTTCTTGAAAAATCGCTTCTTCCGTTAAAAAGGTATAGCTTTGGCAAGCAGTAGGGTTAAAGCTGCTTTGCGCGCAAAATTTACAGTTTTCACTGCAATGTCCGCTTTTTCCGTTAATGATCGCACATAAGCTTACTTTATTACCGCATAATTGTTCCCTGATACTATCCGCCCCCTGACACAGCGCAGCTAAATCGCAGGTTTCAAAAAAATGCACATCATCATTCCGCGACAGTCTTCTGCCGTCAATTATTTCTTGTGCAAGATCATCAATAGGTATACTCATAGCACGTTCCTTTTAGCGAGCATTATAGGATACTTTGCTATAATTGTAAACCGTCTTAATAAAATAAGTTTACTATTTACGTGCCAAACTATCAACGAGCTGTAAACGCCTATAAATTAAAGCTCACCGGTTTTCCCTTAGATTCCTTTTGCGCTGTTATGCTGATAAATAGACCTGTTCGGAAACTTCAGTTTCAGAATAGGCTACCTTGAAATACGATGTTCTAAATCGTGCTATTTGCGCGATTTAGAACTCGAAGACATCCGTGGGCGTTCTGAAAACTTACACTTTAAACTTGCCAACTTCTGCAGAAAGGTTCTCAATACTCCGCTTATTCTTCTGCGTAATCTCGCTCACTTCCTGCACCGCGTTGTTGATCTGTACGGCGCCTGAGGCCATTTCGTTCATGCTTTCAGTGATGATGCGGGTAAGACTGTCCAGCTTTTGCATTTCGGCAGCAACACCTTCCCCGCCTTTCAGCATCTGTTCAGAGCCTGCTTGCACTTCTATCGTTACCGTGTTGATGCTCTTAATGGCGGTTAGCACTTCCTTGCTGCCGTTCTCTTGGCTCTCCATTGCTTCGGTAAGCCGAGCACTCATTTCTTTTACCTGCTCGGCAAGGGTAAAGATCGCGTTAAACTTTTCTTCTACTGTTTTAGACGAAGCGGAGAGGGTTTCGATTTCGCCTGAAAGGGTTTTCAATGTTGCGGTGATGGTTTTGCCTTGGGCAGAGGATTCTTCGGCGAGCTTTCTGATTTCATCTGCAACAACGGCAAAGCCCTTGCCGGCCTCTCCTGCATGGGCGGCTTCGATCGCCGCATTCATTGCAAGGAGGTTGGTCTGCGAGGCGATATGCTGAATAACGCTCGACGCTTCCATCAATGAACCGGATTCTTCTGCAATCTTTTGCGTTACGTTGTTGGAAGTAGCAAGGGTAGCTTTGCCGTCGCCGGTTGCACCGGTCAGCTTTTTAATCACCT
>JBQNBR010000060.1:0-12041 GCA_052169815.1 Treponema sp. | reverse complement strand
ACACTTTCATAGAGTTTACAGCATACGAAAGGCTGTTGGCAGATAAAAAATCATCTAACACTCATATTCAACGCTGACATTTGTTTTGTCACGAAAGTTGCTTGGACGGTCGCCTCATTAAGAATGAACATCCGTGTTCATTCTTAATGGACGAGTTTCCCTACGAAAACTCGCTACTGCTTATCCCACGGACATCCGTGTCCGTTTTTATGCAACTTTCGCGCCAACTTTGCCTTACGCTTCGCAACGGCAAAGCCGCAAATGCAGGTTAAGCGAATGTTAGACTTAAGACTATCCCCCAAACAACAAAAAAAATTAAGGAAGCGCTGATTTCTATGCAGGTTATGTATATAGGAAAGCGGCCCCTTCCCCATTTACATTTAGAAGGAATCTAGTAATGCGCGCATCAAATTCATTGCTTCGAAAATCATTTTCAAAATATGGTTCTATTTTAATTATAACGGCATTTGCCGTTATCCCTGCACTGGTGCTTGGGATGATCAATTATTTCACCAGCTTGCATAAAAATTATGAATCTCAGAAGCAGCAAATTAGATCCGCTACCGACAGCATCGATACGGAAGTGTCCAATTTTATCGCAAACTTGCAGCAACTTAATGATGTTCTGGTGCAGGTCAGTCTTGTGCAAGATGCAGCGGATCATCTCACCTCGTATATTCGTCCAGCTGCATCCGGATCAACGATTCCAATGGATCCTGCGCTGTTTGGACTGGAAGAAAAGAAAGCGTTCGATATGATGCACTCGTTTGTCGATCGGTTTTCCGCCGTCAATTATATGACCATCGCCTCTGAGAAAAACGGCGGCATTCTTATGTATCCGCCGAAAGAACGTGCGGCAGGATACGATGCGCGCGCACGTTCTTGGTATAAAGGATGCAAGGCCGCCGCCTCCGATCAGGTGTTATCGGATTTGTATATCTCATCTACGAATGAGTTATCGATAGAAATTACGAATAAAATAAAAGAAGGAAACCGGTTCAAGGGCGTGTTCTCTACATCGGTTGATCTTTCGTATCTGCAAACACTCATCAAGAATCGCAAGTTCGGCGGCAGCGGATATATATTTATTGCTGATAAAACAGGCATTGTTATTGCGCATCCGCAAGATGAGCGCATAATCGGGCAGTCGGTTGAAACATTGGGACAAGGTTTTAGCGAGCTATTGACGAAAACGGACACCCCATTGGAAAAAACGATCAATGGCGTGCCGTATATTTTTCAGTCTCATCATTCTGCAAATCGAAATATCGATTGGATGTACGTTGCAATGATAGAAAAGCGGGAATATGAATCGATTGCTCGGTCAATGTTATGGAACTTACTGCTCACGATTGCCGGTATTCTCTTATTTGCCTTTGTGGTAGGCCATCTGATAGCAACGTATTTTCTGCATCCATTAAAGAAGATTATCAGCGTATTATATGATATTGCGCAAGGGGACGGGGATTTAACGGTGCGCTTGCCGATTTCGGGAGCGGCGGAAATTGCGAAGATCGGAAACTATTTTAATCAAACCATTTCCAAAATCGCCTCAGCAATACAAAATGTCGGCATGAATACCAATTCTATGGAAGACATCGGCAACGAGCTTGCTTCCAACATGACTGAAACTGCCAGTGCCATAAACGAAATCAGTGCGAATATCGACGGGGTTAAGCAGCAGACTATGACCCAAGCGGCCAGTGTTACTGAAACGGTTGCGAAACTTGAAGAGATTGTCAGCACGATTAAACAACTCAATAACCGTATCGAAACACAGGCGGCAAGCGTCGCACAGTCTTCCTCCTCCGTAGAACAGATGGTTGCAAATATTGCCTCCATGGGACAAACACTCGGCAAAACCGATGAGATCATAAAAAGTCTAACAAACGCAACCGGAGACGGCAGAGCGACACTTGCCACAGCAAATACCATCACACAAAAAGTTGCAGAAGAATCAGGATCGCTTATGGAGGCTTCAAACGTTATTCAGCATATTGCAAGCCAGACCAACCTTTTAGCAATGAATGCAGCGATAGAAGCAGCTCATGCGGGGGAAGCCGGCAAGGGCTTTGCCGTCGTTGCCGATGAAATTCGTAAACTTGCCGAAGAATCTTCTGCCCAAGGCAAGGCCATCACAGCAACACTTAAAACACTCGGCAGCAAGATTGAAACGCTTTCGTCATCCTCAAAAACAGCGGAGGAGAAGTTCAATGCCATTTTCACCCTTGCCGAGCAGGTAAAAGAAATGAGCGCCCGCCTTACCGAAGCAATGCGGGAACAGGAACACGGCAGTAAAGAAGTGCTGACTGCAATCAAAAGCATTAATACGGTTACCGTTGACGTACAGGCAAGCTCGGAAGAAATGCTGAAAGGAGGAGAAGGTGTCGCAGTAGAAATGCGAAAACTGGATGATCTTACCCGCATGATCACCGACAGCATGAACGAAATGGCATCAGGCGCCGTACAAATCAGCAATGCAGTGCAGGATGTCAATAAGATTACACAAAGGAATAAGGCAAGTATTGACAACTTAGCAAGAGAAGTAAAAAAGTTCAAAGTATAAGCCGACAATATATGGATAATTACTGCGTCGTATCATGAAAAGTGTTCATCCTTGTACACTTTTCATAAGCACAAAGATTTTGAAATAGGGATTACCGTAGATACTATACTAAAGAAAGCTGGACGGCTTTTATCGAAGACTTAAAAACAGACAGCAAAATTGAACACGAACGATTTGCAGATAATGAAACGGAATATGTTCTTATAAAAGATAATGCGCAGCATGGGCCCTTCTTCTTTATTTTCGACGGACATTATTCGAATATAGAACCATTGATACGCTTACGGTGTACAATATGTGCGTATGATTATATGATATACAAAGAAAAAATAGAAAAGTTGCTCAGTGAGGATATACTCAAGAAGATAACCATACAAAGCGGTATGTCATTCTGCGTAGAGGAATTAATGGTAAAGCACAACACGCATGAGGTTTCATTGGTATCTTAGCACAAAGCAAGAAGCGCCTCAGGTATTAAACGCTCCGCACGAATAAGAAAAACGCTACTGCTTTTTATCGGGGGCTCGTTTGGATTTTTCAGTATCCCATTCCACCTCGATCTTGCGGTCATCAATATCGGGAATGCTTAAAAAATTACGGCATACCGCTGTATGAATGATCACGCCCCTGCCGCGGGAAACATATCCGCAAATAGGACCCGGCGGCTGCGGATTACAGCACTGCGCAAATTTTATTAAAAAATGAGCACTATCCCCTACCCGTATACGAAGCACCGTAGGTTTTGGCTCCTGCTTAGCTTTTCCTGATGGTGCGAGCGGTTTGCTATGAGACGTTTTTTCTTCCTGCACTTCTTTTTCAGGGCGCGCTGACGCATCATGCATCTGAAGCCATGTGCGTATTTTTTGCCGTGCCTTGGTGGTATGCGCATGTTCATACTGATTTTGGGTCGGATGCGCATGAGGGTGCGTAATGACCTCCACCACCTGCGTGTTTTTTAAAGGTTTGGAAAGTGGAATAATAACCCCGTCCGCTTTAGCAGAAACAAGCTTTTCGCCAACAGCGGAATGGATACTATAGGCAAAATCAATAGCAGTTGAGCCTGCCGGCAAACTCATAATATCACCTTTCGGGGTAAAAACATAAATCGCATCGCCGAGTAAGTCATGCTTAAGTTCTGCAAGAAAGTCATCATTAGTAAAATGCTGTGTGGAAAACTGCTTTATCTGCCGGACAAATGAAAGCTCTGTTTCGGAAACCGGTGTATGCGTATTCTTCTTTTTATACACCCAATGGCTTGCAACGCCTTTTTCCGCTACTTCGTGCATATCGTAGGTTCTAATTTGTATTTCGAGCGTTTGCCCTTCGCAAAGAACAGTAGTATGCAAGCTCTGATACCCATTCGATTTCGGCATTGCGATATAATCTTTAAAACGGCCCTCAAGCGGCTTCCAAATCGTGTGCACGAGCCCTAAAATAGTATAACACTCTGAAACCGCCGAACAAAGAATACGCACCGCCAAAAGATCGTATAATTCGTCGGCCGCTTTGTTCCTCTTTTTCATTTTTTGGTAAATAGACCAAAAATGTTTCGCGCGGCTCTGCACCTGCACCGTAAGGCCTTCAGCTGATAATTTCTTATAAATATCTTTTTCTACGGTTTGAAGAAACTGCTCTCGCTCTCTTTTTTTAGAAGCTACTACTTCCTTGATTTGATCAAACGCTTCTCGATTACTGTATTTTAAACTCAGATCTTCCAGTTCATGCTGCACCGCAGCAATCCCCATACGCTGTGCAAGCGGCGCCCAAATTTCAATAATCTCGCTTACGATTATTTTTTGACGTTCAGAGGGATACGCTGTTATATAGCGTATTTTATCCAACCTATCCGCAAGTCCGACAATCATTACCCGTAAATCATCGACCATTGAAAAAAACATCCTGCAAATCGTATCTACCTGATCTTTGGATTTATTGTATAATTTAATATCTGAAAATTTACCCACTGCAGCAAGCATCTTGATAATAGTGGCACCGAATTGCTGCTCCAATGCTGCACGCGGCACATCCCAAGCATCTTGCTCACTATACAACAATGCGCACACAATGACATCCGCATCCATCTCCAACGAAGCAAGGATATACGCCATACGCAGCGAATGCGCCGCGTCATACGGTAGCGGGGCACTGAAAGAAGGAATGCGGCGTTCAAGCAGCATATTCCATGCCACGGTAATCTGTTCACAGTCGCGGCAGCCTGCTTGCGCATACACAGGGAAACGGTCAAAAAAATGCTGTATGCTGCTCAGATGTTCTATTACGGGTATCATAGCCGGTAAACCTCCCTTATAATCTACTGCAGTGTCCCTTCAATCAATCTATCCATGTGCGCCATATCTTTATGCATACAAACCGAAGAAAGCCCGCTTTGCCGAAACAAAGCAGCAACGGTTTGGGCAGTGCTCGTATCGGTTTCGGTTAAAAGCGTACCGCCTTTTTTCAGCAATACATGAGCATTATCCGCTAAAGCAGTAATAAAATCAAGGCCATCAACGCCACCATCCAAGGCCAACAGCGGCTCATTTCTACCGTCAGTAAGCAAAGCTGCCGCTTGTGCTGACGGTATGTAGGGAGGATTTGCCGCAATGAGGTCAAACAGTGCACAGTCACCAGGCAACTCTTTGTGCAGACGAGTAAGATACCGTAAATCACCTTCTATAAAGCGGCAACACTCCTGTACAGCAGGCGGCAGCAGCCTTGCGGCATTTTGCTTTGCAACAGTCAATGCGGCAGGAGAAATATCAACCGCTACAGCCATCACTTTCTGTCTCTGGTTTTCGGCAAAAAGAGAAGCAAGAAGCGCAATAATCACGCAGCCTGATCCTGTACAAGGGTCTAAGATGCACAGAGGAGCAGCGTCTCCGGCTCTCTTCCGGCGCAATATCGCAAGGCTTCGTTCCACCAAAAGCTCGGTATCCGGTTTGGGGATCAGCACCGCAGGCGTAACAGCAAAAGTGAGGTTAAAAAATTCTTTTACACCGGTAATGTAGGCAATAGGCAGCCCGGTACAGCGCTGCGCAACCATATGCTCAAACGCAGGCTTAAGCCAAGCAATATCCGCATCATCATGAGCTAAAAGCCATGCACGCGGCTTTGTAAGCAGCTGCTGCAGCAACACATCAGCGTCAAGCATAAAGCTTTGGTGAGCATTCCGTGCCAGCATTGGTGAGCGCACAAATGCTTGCCGTGCATACCGGCGGGCGTCAGCAATGGTGAACATGCTTACTGCTGCACTTTAAGCATTTGCTCCCGTGCTGCAATGCAAAGTGGTTCTATGATTTCAGTTAAATTCCCCTGCAGTATGCTATCGAGTTTGTAAAGGGTAAGGTTGATACGGTGATCCGTTACCCTGTTTTGTGGAAAGTTATACGTCCGAATACGTTCAGAACGGTCGCCCGATCCAACTTGACTTTTACGGTTTTCAGCCCGCTCGGATTGCTTTTTCGATTCTTCCATATCATACAACCGGCTGCGCAACACGCGCAATGCTTTGGCTTTGTTCTTAATTTGACTTTTCTCATCTTGGCAAATGACAACCAGCCCGGTAGGGATATGAGTAAGACGTACCGCTGAATCGGTGGTATTAACGCATTGCCCGCCCGGACCGCCGGCGCGCATAACGTCCACCCGTAAATCCTCTTGCCGAATTACAATCTCTGTTTCTTCAGCTTCGGGAAGCACTGCCACCGTTACCGCACTTGTATGAATGCGACCTGAGCCCTCCGTTTCCGGTACCCGCTGTACTCGGTGCACACCCGATTCGTATCGTAGGCTGCCGTATACATATTTACCAGAAATTGAAAATGTAATTTCTTTAAAGCCGCCAAGCTCTGTTTCATTTGCAGAAAGCAGCTCATATTTCCAATTTTTGCTTTCTGCATAATGGGTATACATTCTAAATAAATCTGCTGCAAAAAGCGCCGCTTCTTCGCCACCGGTACCACCCCGTATTTCCATGATAATATTTTTTTCTTCAAGCGGATCAGGCGGAATAAGCAGTAATTTTAAGGTTTCCTCGCTTTGCTCAAATTGGCTTTCAAGCTGGTGCAATTCTTCCCGCGCCATTTCTTTTAAATCCTTATCCGTTTCATCCTGGATGAGCGTACGGGTTTCCTGTATCTGCTCCTCAAAACGGCAATAGCGGGCATATTCTTCCATCAATTTGGATAAATACGCATGTTCACGCATCGCATTTTTATATTTATCAGCATGTTTGATTAATTCAGGATCTTGAATTTCCTTTTCAAGCTCTTGCCATCGCTGCCGCAAATTTTCAAGCTTTTCTTTCATATGAGTATACTCACCTACCGCTCTTGCATATACGAAATAATAGTTTGATTATGAAACAGCTTAGCATACGCTAATGCAGACATGCCTAAATCATCGCTGATCGTCCAATCCGCCTGGTGCTCAACGAGCATTTTTACGATAGATTCATCTTGACGGGCGGCAGCAAAAATGAGCGCCGTTTGACCGCATTTGCTTTTGATATTAGGATCAGCGTTTTTTGATAACAACAGCTCCACCAGTTTGGTGTCTCCCAATTGGGCAGCATCCATTAAAGGCGAATGATTTCGGTCTTTTGCACATAAATCAATACTTGATCCGTAGGAAATCAACAGATGCGCCATATCGTAGTGCAATGCACGAACCGCAAGCGATAAAAGCGGTATACCCTGCTCATCACACAACGAAGGATCAAAACCTGCTTGCAAAAAAAGCTCTACCGTATCGAGTTCGTTATTATTCACTGACAATATGAAATTCGTATTAATACAGGGTATCCCCAAGTTAAACAACTTTCTTCGTGCAGCATTTTTGAGCTCAAATTCGCGAAAAATCTGCTGTTCATACATAAAATAATCTGCGCAAGAGTCTAACGGCAGCGCCACGGCAATATTTCTATAATTTTCAGGCAGCTGACAAGCATCAAGTGGGTGCGTGTGCTGCGGATCTGCTTCCTGGAGCATAAAAATAGGCAGATTTTTTCCAATCGCCATGCCGGAAACAAACACAAAGGCGGTATCTTCAAAGGGATCGGAATTTAACAAAAAAATAACATGGGTACTATCGTCCAATAGTACAAGTAAATTTTGGCCATAACCTTTATTCCACACGTCGTGTATATTATGCGTAACCCAGGTACACTGACACGATGTGAGAATCTCCTCAATACGAGCAAGATTATGACGTTGTGCTTCCGGATAAAAAACCGCGACTTTCATGATATATAATTATAATCCAAAGCCCAAAAAAATGCAATTACAAAAAAGGCTTGCCTGCCGCTTTTTCATAGAGCGGAACGTAATAGTCGGTAAAAATCGTTTGCCACGAATAGCGATCCAGAAGCGTTTGATACGCCTGCACGATAATCTTTCTAAAAAAAGGATCATCAAGCAGCCGACGGAAAGGAGCATGCGCCGCCCGTTCCGCAAGGGCCAATACCGTGCCGGCAAGCTGCTCAACATGGGCAGACCCCTCTCTTTCAGCTTCTGCCGGTAGCTGATACAGAAAGCCTGTTTGGCCGTGTATAATCTTTTGTAATCCGCCTTCTGCATGGGCAACCGGTATCGTGCCGTATAGTTGCGCAATAAAATCTTCCAAGCCGCATGGTTCAAACAAACTCGGCAGCAGGATAAAATCAGCAGCCGCGGTTAATAAACGGGCGATCTGCCTATCATAGCCTTTACAGTACAGGCATGCCCCCTTAAGGCTTTGGGTAAGCGCCATCGCCTCCTCCTCAAGGCCGGAGTTCCCCTGCCCCATGAGGATACAGCGAACAAAAGGAGCTTTTTGCAGAATAAGCGGTATGCTTTTTAACAGTACCGATACGCCTTTTTGGTGTACAAAGCGGCCATGGTACATAACATACACGTACTTCTTCTCGGCTTCTACCTCACACGAGCCGAACCACTGCAGCGCAGTATAGGCAGGATCACGCTGCAAGGCACCACTTTTAAATTGTTCGAGAAAAAAAGCGCGACACGCATATTTTCCATCAAAATCTTCCCTGCCTATGTCAAATGCAAAGGGAAGCTGCGATACGGCAGGGCACGCAGCATCATAGCGAGTACTATCGATACCGTTCGTAATGCCGATAATAGGGATATGGCTATCGGCAATCGCTTGCGTAAAGCGGTATGAATAGGGAGAACAAGCAGGATCGTGCAGCTGTTCAGCATACCACGACGATACGGTGGTAAGCGCTGCAAAATGGGCGCCAACTAAAAAAGGCTCTACCATTGTATCTACCACAGCCGATTGCAGCAGCGCAAACGGCAGCCGAGTAAGCTCCCATGCATACTGAACAGAAGGGATGCTCTGCCGGTATCCGTCTCCTGCATTGTGTATGGTAATCAGTAGCTGGGTAGTATGGAACAAGGCACGTCCGCAGCGACTCGCTCCGATAAAAGCAGGCAGCAAAGCGGTATGAGCGTCGTGGCAGTGCAGAACCGCAGGGGCGCAGCGGTACTTGAGCGCAAAACAATACACTGCTTTCTGAAACAGCACATTCATTTCATGGCTATCAACATAGCCCTGCCCCTTTTGCAAATCGTTTCTGTGCAATTTTTCTCTAAAAAATGCAAGCTCTTCAGCGCAATAGGTATAAATATCTCGCTTTTCACTGAAAAGCTCGGCAGCAATAAAAATAAAACGGATACCGTCTTTATCAAGCTCTCGGTACTGTACCGTATGGAGGATGCCTCCGATACGCAGCAGAACCGTCCCCCTATCGCTACCATCTTGATACGGGCAGCTTCCATATAAGGGTAAAAATACCACCACCTCAAAATGATGAGCGCGTGCTGCCTCGGCAAGTGCCTGCACTACATTTTTTACCCCGCCTGCTTCTGCTATTCCTGCATATTCGCGGCTTACGAACCACACTGATTTTTTATCTGATTTCATACTCATACACACATATATCGGTCAAGAAACCCATCAAGCTAGACACGATTTTCCCTGAAAAAGATCAGGACGCAGGCGTTCAGCTCCTTGGAGGTATACCGGTACCGCCTTCTTTCTTCCATAATAGTACACAAGCAGCCGAATAACAGAGCGCATGGCGCCTTCATACTGAGGCTCTGCACTGCAAAACAATACGAGTGAAGCAGCCAAGCCCGCTTTCCGCAGAAGTGACGCAGGATTTGCCGCCGTTAAATCGTCTGTAACGGAAAAATGAATAGCAACAATATCCTTTTCCGGCACGTTGTTTTGTTGCAAAAATTGCGTATACACTAATACAATGTCGCGCTCCATTGCCGAAAGCGTATTCGAAGTGCCGACAGCAGCGCGGCCGGCACGTAGTTTTTTAAACAGCATAACCCCACCTCCTACGACAGCAAGGCCAAAACACCTGCTGAAAGAACGGTAACGCCACTTGACAGCACCGCCACAACAAGACCAAAGAGAAAGAAGCATATACTGAAAACACACGCTCGTCTATATTGTTTTTCGCGCAACGTGATAAGAAAATACAAATCGAAGGCATAAGAGCTCACCGCAATAACACAGAGCGCAATACCGACAACCGTTTGCTGTCTTAAAATGATAAGCTGACTGCTATCCAGAAAATCTTGTGTATTGCCAGTTATAAAAAGCACACACGAAGCAAGTAAAAACAAAAAGAGAAACCGCATTATTCTGTGTAAAAAGCGGCTCGCAAACCGCTTGGTGAAAGCAGGCTTATCCATACACGTTGCAGCTCCGTGGCTTTTAAAGGGAGCGGACAAACAGCAGCTCGGTAATCGCATGCCGTTTGGTCAGCCCCTTCTGCTCAAATTTTGTCCGAGGCCTCCACGCTTGCGGTGGTGCAAAGCCTTCATAACGCGAATACAGGCCCGGCGTTTGTGAAAGCTCAGAAAACGCATCCACAGCGTATGCATACCAATCAGTAACCATGTAGAGATACCCCTGCGGTATCAGTTTCGCCGCTAACAAGTCGGTGCGGGGCCTATGCATAAGCCGGCGCTTATGGTGCTTGGTTTTTTGCCACGGATCCGGAAAAAACACATGCAAGCCTGCAAGCGAGGCATCAGGTATCATCGTCCGTAATACTTCTATCGCATCATACTCAATAATGCGAATATTTTGCAACTCAAGGCGCTCAATTTCGCTCAATAACTTGCCTACTCCCGCCTGATATACTTCAATACCGATATAATTAACCGCAGGATGCTCCTGCGCAATAGCAGCCGTGGCAATGCCCATACCAAATCCAATCTCTACAACGGTAGGATTCGCATTACCAAACACCGATGCAAAATCAAGCACCGTGTTTTGATACGGAATACACCAGGTACCTGCAAGGTTCTGATAGGCCTTTTTTTGCGCTTCGGTCATCCGTCCCTTACGCATCACAAAAGTTTTTATAGAAGGATTATGAGCGTATCCATCCGCACTAGTATCATGTAGCATCATCGTTCTTTTAAACCAACTGTTACCAGAGGGCACCTGCAAAAAACCTTGTTGGATTTCTAGAGGATCCCTATACTGTTTTTTCAAGCAGCGCAAAAAAAAGAGGGCCTGCCCCGCCACAGGTATCCGGCAAAAAGCGGTACCCGAATGCAGTTTTTTCTCCTCCGTGCAGCGTCTCGGGCTCACGCACGGCAACCAACCCGCGGTACTTTTTCAGTAGCTTAGCGACAACGGCATCATTTTCCGCATCCGCTAAGGCACAGGTTGCGTATACTAAAAAGCCCCCCGCTTTTAAAAGCAAAAAAGCAGCAGAAAGCAAGGCCCACTGCCGGTAGGCAAGGTTTTTTACCCGCGCCGCAGTCCATACGTTTACATACTGCGGATCACCGAGCACATGCCTTTCAGAGGAACAGGGCGCATCCAGCAGTATGCGGTCATAGCATTCGGTTTGCAACCGCGGCAGCACCGCAGCATCTAAGCCCGTAACCGTAATGCGATCCCGCTGCTCTTTCGGGAGGTGCTCCTCCAATACCTTAGAAAGCCGCATACGCCTGGCACGGGATAATTCATTCGCCGTAATCTGCACGCCAAGCCCCATCCGCAACGCCAACACCAGTGTTTTACCACCTGGCGCCGCACACATATCTAAACATCGGCCCGCTTCGAGCACTGGGAGTGCCTGCGCTGCGTACACGCTTGCCTGATCAAGGTAATAGGTTTTGGCGCCCCCTGCAAAAAATGAGACTGCATGCGGCTCTTGCAAAAGCGCCTTTTTTAACGCATCCCAGCGCTCGCCAAATTGCTGCACATAGTACTGCTCAAAAGCCTCGCGCCCTGCACTTGTTTTCTGCTTTTTCATCTTTTTTCCAGTACCCGTGTCATACGAATAAACCTGTTCGAAAACTTTCATTTCAGAACAGGGCTAATATATAGGCTTCTTCCAGCTTGCGCAAGGGGTCAAGGCTACTGGAATCTCACCACGCTGCGTGCTGGTAGTATTGATTGGCAGTTTTATAACCCAAGAGTTTTCTCGGGTAGT
>JBQNBR010000059.1:0-12317 GCA_052169815.1 Treponema sp. | reverse complement strand
TAATATAGATATAATTACTGAAAGGCCGAATCCAAACACCCTGTTGGACAAAAAAAGCTTGCGCTTTTTGCACGTCTACCTTTTGCGTTAATTCCACTACCCCTATGGCGCCTAATACTCTTACATCGCTTACTGCATCAAACTCAGTGCATTTGTGCAATTCGGCGGTCAAACACTGCTCTATACGCTTTACCTGCGCCTTAAAGTCAGTATTCAGTAACAGTTCAATATTTTTTACCGCAATAGCGCAGGCTAAGGGATTGGCCATAAACGTTGGGCCGTGCATAAAAGCACTGTTATGCTCGCAAATACCGTTCACTGTTTTTTTATTCGCACTCACTGCTGCAAAACTCATATAGCCTGCGGTGATAGCCTTACCCATGCACATAATATCCGGCACCACATTTGCTAAATCACCGGCAAAAAGCTCCCCGGTTCTCCCAAATCCCGTTGCAATTTCGTCAAAAATCAAAAGCATGTCGCAGGCATCGCATACCTGTCTAAAAAAGCGCAGGTACTCCGTATGGTAAAACCACATCCCGCCCGCACCCTGCACTATCGGCTCCACGATGATTGCAGCAATTTCATCTTTATGCGCTTCGATGATGCGCTTCATTTCCTCAAGCGCAGATTCGTCAAAGGGCCCCGAATAGGTTTGCGAAGGCCGAGGCAAAAAGATTTGCTGTGCCAGCATATCCTTAAACAAAAAGTGCATACCGCTAACCGGATCGCACACGCTCATGGCGCCGAACGTATCTCCGTGATACCCTCCTTTGATAGTTGCAATCTTGGTTTTCAGGGGATTTTTGTTGTGCTGATACTGCAACGCCATTTTAAGCGCCACTTCTACGGCTACCGAACCGCTATCGCAATAAAAAATATGCTCCATGCCTTTAGGCAGTATCGACAAAAGCTTTTTCCCCAAATCGATTGCAGGCGCATGCGTTAAACCGGCAAACATCACGTGCGAGAACCGGTTAAGCTGCGTAATGGCGGCATCGTTCAGCGCTTTACGGTTATACCCTTGATACGCACACCACCACGAACTCATTCCGTCAAGCAGCGCGCCCGCCTCCGTATAGATATAATTGCCTTTTGCGTACGTTACGCCGTACGTCTTGAGCGGATGCACTGCCGAAGTATAGGGGTGCAAAAGATGCTCCTTATCAAAAGCATGATCGATGCCGCGCGGTTCCTGCCGGTACGTTGTGATAAACTGATCAAAGCAGGCACTTGCCTCCTGTGCGCTGTTCATTTTCGGCACACATATAACGGCTCCTTGAAAGACGCTCTTTAAATAGTCTACATTAGAGGAGCAAATTTCATCGTGAGGATCGTGAAAGTTAAGCACAATACCGGCGACTTCGATACCGTTGTGCTTACAGAGCTCAAGGTTCAGTAGGATTTGATTCAACACACCCAATTCATTTTTACACACCAGAATAGCTGGCAAATCGAGCATCTGCATCAGATCGCATATCGTATCCTGTTCCGTCAGCGGTACCAACATCCCGCCCGCTCCTTCTATCAATGAAAGCGCATGGCTCTGTAAGAATGTATCGCAATAGGCCTTCACCGCCTGCATATCGATAGTAATATGCTCTTTTTGCGCGGCATAATACGGCGAAGCCGGATAGGTAAGCGCATATTTAGGATAAAAATTGTTTTGGGGATTCACTTTTGCATATTCTTCGACATCAGGGGCCGTTCCCTGGTAGCAGCCGCTTTGTATCGGCTTTACCGCAACGGCATCGATACTATGGGTAAGGCAAGCCTGCAAAAGAGCCGCAGTAACAAACGTTTTGCCTACCTCAGTATTGGTAGCGGTGATAAAAAACCCGCTCTTGTTGTTTTTCATGTACCAATCCTCCACGATTTCCCGTACAGTATAGTATAAAGGCACATGATTGTCAACCAAATAAATAAAATGGTTTACAATTAGAAACAGGGGAACCGTCCATTCGGCAAGACCGGCACATGCGCTACGCCAGATGCGCCGCGGAACTCCTAAAAGCTTACCGGCGCTGCCGTGTGTGCTTGTAATGCAGTCTTCCTACCAGCTGTACGGTAAGCGGGATAGTGCAAATCAAGCCTATACTGCCTGCGACCGCCCGCAGCACCTCCGCTGCCAAAAGCTCCAAATTGATGATTTCGGTAAATCCGTTAGAAAAAAGGATGAACAACAGCAGCACCGGTATCGAGGTGCTGACATACGCTAAAATCAAGGTATTGGACATGGAACCGATAATATCGCGGCCGATATTCATACCTGATTGCATGAGCTGCTTTTGCCGGATCGCGGGGCTCACCGCTATGATCTCCCACATCGCCGAAGAAATAGACATCGCCACATCCATGACAGCTCCAAGTGCGCCTATCATAATGCCGGCAAACAGCAAGCCTTGATAATCGATTGCACGGTGCTGAGGAATAAAGGCAAGCATCTGGGCATCCTCATTGCCCAAGCCGCTTAACGCCAACAGTTTGCCTGCGATAAACGCAAAAAGCCCCGCAACGATCACACCGCCTATCGTGCTTAAAACGGCCGTATACGTTTTTTTATTGTTACCGCCTATAATAAACAAGGTGAGCACGGTTGAAGCGCTGCATACGCCAAGCGCCGACAGCATCGGATTCAAGCCGCGTATAATGCACGGAAGAAACACGCCGAACACCAAACCAACGGTTATGCCGAGGGTGATAAGCGCTTTGACGCCGTTGCGCCTGCCTACCAGCACCAGCATTGCCGCAAAAATGGCAACGAGCAGGTAGACCTTGGTATCGCGCGCCCGCTCATAAATTTTCAAATTGGTGATTTTTCCCTGCTCATTTTCGTCAAGCTGTAAAATCATGCGCTCATGCAGCTTAAAAATCAGCTTATAGGGAATAGCAAGCTCAATCGTATTGCGGACTGTATAGATTTCTCCGGCATGTTTACCGTTTAGGATTTTTATCTTTAAATGCTGGTACCGGAAGTCCGATTCGATAGGGATATCAGGACGGCTGTCCTTGGTGTCATCATACACGATGTCAATCACCTGCGCTTTTACCACATGATTTTTAGGCGCGTGTATTTGTGTTTCGTAATACGCACGAAGCCCTGCATCTTTTGCATCAGGAGCTGTCTCGGCCCACGAGAAAGATACACTCATACAAAGCAAGAAAAAAATAATAAACCGGTACCGCATTCTCATACCTGCACGCCAAAATCATCCCCCTCGCCGCAAGAAGCAGCGAGGGCTCGAACCTTCCCGTATGAATAAAGCTGCGGACCTTCAAGGTGTACCGAAAGCCCGCTTCGCATTATGTGAACTGAGGCGCTCACTATTTGGCGATGTCTTTAATATAGCCGACCGGCAGCGGCGTAATGGTTTTCGCTAATTTGATTTCATCGATTAAGCAATCGCGAATTGGAATATAGGTTTCAACCACGTTCGTCGCTTTTGAAAAATCATATTTATCACCGCCGGTAAACATGAAGTCATTGACCACCACTTTGTAGGTTTTGTTCATATCAAGCGGGGTACCGTCAGCAAGCGTGATAGAAAGGATTCTGCTTTCAAAAGGTTTCCGGCTATCATATTCAACCTTCAAACCGGCAAATTGACCGTCAGTCATATTCGGGTTCATAATACCGTGGTTGATGGCTTTTTTGATTTCAGATCCCGGCAAATCGAATACCACCAGATAATTGTCAAACGGCATAATTTCATACAGGTCGCCGACCGTTATTTTGCCTGCTGCCAACGTTCTGCGCAGCCCGCCGCCGTTTTGAATCGCTATATCGGCTTTCCCTACCTTGCGCTGCATTTCCGACGCCCACGCACCGAGCAAGGTGTTGCTGCCTTTGTCGCTTCTTGCGTGGGTAAACTCTGACGCAGCAGTACCGATCACTTCGCCGAGAATAGGCTGCAGCTCGGTATTGAATTGCTCGTACACCGTTTTACCGTGTTCATCTTCGATGATATCGCTTTTATGTTTATGTATTTCATCTACTATGGGGACGATCGCCGTAACATTTTTCTTATCATCAAACGTAATACTCAATTTCCCAACCGCACGGCCGTAACAATAGGCCTGCAGAATAGGCATCCCATTCACCACTCCGTGCACAGTCCGGTGGCTATGAGCGGACAATACGGCGTGCAGCCCCTTTATGTTCGCAAGTTTAGCTGCATTTCCGCTAATTGTCTCGCCTTCTTGAAAAGAATCAATGTGCGTCAGCGCAATAATGGCATCCGGCTTGCCTTCTTTAGCCTTTCCGGCTGCAAGGAAATCCACCCACTCTTGTCCCGCGGCAACAGGATCGGTAAATTCCAAGCCACTGACATGCTCCACTTTGGTCAAGGTAATCGTATCCGGGTGCGCCAATCCGATAAAAGCGATGCTATAGCCGCCTTTTTTGATAATCATGTACGGTTGTGCCCATGAAACGGGTTTTTTAGTTTTTTTATCGACGATATTTGCCGCTAAGAAGGTAAAATTGCCGTCTTGCTGCCATTTGCTCATGTGAGACACGCCCCAGTCAAACTCATGATTGCCGACAGCGCACACCTGCACTCCCATCGCTTTCATCATAGCAGACACCGGCGCTCCATAGGTTAAGTTTGAAATCGCCGTCCCCTGATAATTATCGCCGCCGGCTACCACGATGGTGTTCGGGTTTTCCATTTTGGCAGTCTGTACATAGCCGATCATCTTGGACATACCGGCATTCTTCCCTTTACCGGGACGGGTATCTTCTGCAACATTACCGTGAAAGTCGTTGAACAGTAAGATATCAACCTGATTGGCAGGTGCCGTTGCGTGCACCGCACTATACTGCGCCGATATCGGAGCGGCTTCAGGCTCACTTTTACATGACGGAAACAGCATACCTGCTGCCGCCAGAACCACAAACAATGCTTTAAACAATTGTTTTTGCTTCATTTGCATACTCCTCTTTGCATGATACCATAAGGATAGCGTTAATAAGTAAGAAATGCAAGCAAAATACAACTTCTCACGTATTTTGCCATGTAATTGACAAAAAAAATAATTTACGATATGGTAGATTATTATACATCGTTGTATGCGGCTTTCATAGCAGCCTCTACCAATTGTAAGCCTCGTTATGAAGTACACGTGTATGGTTACAAAGCTCTTTTTGTCGTTCCCTACTAAAAAAGAGATAAAAACGCTCTTCGTATGAGCTTTCTATCAAGCGGAAGTATGCCGCTACACACAAGCGCTCTTCCGTACATATAATGAGGTGAAAAATGGCAGGTAAACCAGCAAAAGGTAAATTAGTCCGCCGCTTCGGCGTAAATATTTTTGGGAATCAAAAATATAGTAAATTACTCGATAAAAAACCGAACGCACCGGGAAAAGAACGCGGCGCCAAGCAGCGCGGCAAACTTTCCGTTTACGGTGAACAATTAAAAGAAAAACAAAAATTCCGCTTTGCCTACGGCATGTCAGAACGTCAATTCAGAAATCTTTTTGATAAAGCGTTTAAAATGCCTGGCGTTACCGGTGATAATATGATTTCTCTTATTGAGCAGCGGCTCGATAATACCATTTACAGAATGGGCTTTGCAGTAAGTCGTGCTCAAGCCCGTCAGATGGTATCCCACGCCTATTTTTTAATCAATGGGAAGCGGGCAAATATCCCTTCCATGCGCATAAAAGCGGGAGACGTAATCACCACAAAAGACAAAAAAGGTGTCCATAACCTTATCCGCCATAATCTCAGTGTTATGCAAAACAGCAAAGGCTCATGGCTCGAAGTAAACGACGAGAATCTTTCTGCGAAAGTCTCTACCCTTCCTGCTGCATCTGATATTCAGCCCATTGCTAATATTCAGTACGTTGTTGATTACTATTCACGATAAACGCCGGTACTCAAACTAGGGGTACACCGCACCAAACCCCCGCTGCTTTTTATAGAGCAGCGGGTTTTCATATTTATAGAACTTAGGTTCCGCGTCAATAGCCGTTTACACACTTTTTTTGACGGGGTTTAAACAATTTCTTTTAAAATATCCTCTGCGCTCATAAATGTATGTGCTTCCTTTTCAAACGTATCTATTATTTTTTTATCTACTATATTTTCATACATTTCAATGAGAGCATGCTTTATTATTGACGATTTTTCTTCTTCAAAATATTCCGATAAATAATTCATTATATTTTCTTCAGCCTTATTCATTCTTACAGATATTACTGCCATTTTTTATATACCTCCTCGCGTTTATCCAGTGTAATTACATACATATTGTCTGCTTCTAAATCAACAACCCCGACGCAAGCGTCGGGGTATTAAACCCTCCACACGAATAAAAAATTGCACGGTATTTTCCCTTCCGCAATCTATAGTAAATTCTTTGTTTTTCCTCAGATATCTTCAATTGTTTTACATCAAATAAATTCAAGTCTTTTGTTAAATCCAATGATATAAAAGCGTTATTAAAATGAATAAAAATTTCTTTCGGTAGTAAACCTTTTTTATCCTCTTTACTATTTCATCTGAATACCTTACCATGTTTACAGTGTAATACATCCATTGTTTTTCTTCAAGCAGAAGACTGAGCCACACTGCCTGCTTGGATCTCGATGCTGTTATTAAGCTGCTTAATCGTACGGACGATTTCCTCGATGGTAGCCGCTGTTTCGGTAACGCTTGCCACTTGTATAAGGGTCTGACGCTTTACTCCGTCGATATTTGCACTGATTTCGTGTACCACGCTTGCCGTTTCAGTCATATTGGAGGCAAGTTCGTCGCCGATTTCTTCCATAAATTGAAACCATTGATTTATTTTTCCGTCAATAATTTGCGCTACGTTCTGTGCCTTATCGGTAAGATGCGCTTGTACTTTTTCTGTAACCGCTTGTCGTGCTTCTTGCACCCGCACATTCCCTGTTTGTATTTTCCTACAATGTCTAGTTTGAAGTCAATACTATACTTCTCTGTTTTCCCCATTAGTACACCTCCTACAAGTGTCCTAATTTATGGGGCCAGTTCAACTTCCTCTTATAAATACCAGTAATGTGATTATACGCCAAACGACACGATAAGGTAAGTGACAAAAACAGCAAAATGAACTATACTCTCGTAAAAAGGCAGGTTAGCATGAATACCATACTCATAGTTCTTCCAATATTAACGATTTTAATGTTCGACTTAGGATTAACGTTGCAACTCGATAATTTTAAAATGATTATCTATAAACCCAAGGCTGTGTTCATCGCACTTTTTGGGCAGCTTATTATCCTGCCGGTAATCGCCTTTGCTCTTGCAACGATCTTCCACTTACAGGCAGTGTTTTACGTAGGTATTGTACTTATAGCCTGCTGCCCCGGAGGCAGTTCTTCCAATATTTTTTCCCTTCTTGCAAAAGGAGACGTGGCTCTTTCCGTTATTTTAACTGCGTTAAGCAGTATCATCACATTGTTTACCATTCCCCTGATACTGCATGCAGCTTTTTTGCTTTCGGGCATAGAGTCAAGCGCACATATTCAGCTGCCAGTAAAGAATATCCTCATACAAAATCTCCTTTTTACCTTTGTACCAATTTTTATAGGCTTATCAATCCGTCATCATTGGCCGCGTGCAGCTCAAAGGATTGAAACTATCTTGTCAAAAATAGCGTTTCCCGCTCTCATTTTTTTGGCAGCGCTTTTTTTTGCACAGCATCACCGCACAATATACGAAAATGCGCCCCTACTTGGCGCTTGCATTACCCTGTTGATTATGCTTGCAACAGCAGCAGGTTCTTTGCTTGCCCGTGTGTTCAAACTGAGTACTGCAATAAGACGTACTATCGTTATTGAGGTAGGTATGCAAAATGCTGCGCAGGCCATAGCCATTGCATCAAGTCCGTTTATTTTCAACAATGCAACTATGGCTATCCCTGCAATTATATACGCACTTGTGATGAACATCATATTACTTGCCTATATCGGCCTTATCAAACGGAACAGATAATTGAACGCACAACCGCATAGCGGCTCATACAGTCTTCCAACTTTGTTCCTGATTGTACATTTTGTAACGCTGAGTTCACCCGTGCAAACGTGATGCTGTATAGCCGCCATCCGTACAACCCGATACTGGGTTTGTTTTGTATTACAGTAGTTCTACCTTTCAATCTTTGATAAGTCTTGTCAATTCATCACACCAAGCACCAATGAGCACAATCTGTTTTCCCACTTGCCCAGTATGATACTACATAATTTTTCTCTTTTATTTGAGCGATTGTATCTTCCGCCCCTTCACGGACCAGCCCTTTTGGTCGAGAAAACACGCTGACGCTGTTTTCTGCCCCTACCCTGAATAGCAAGGGCACTAAGCAGGTAAGCACACATTGTGTGCCGTTTCCACTTGACTTTTCCGTACATACTGTATATACTAATTATATACAGTATGTCTCTAAAAACCTTGCTGGATTTTTAGAGATAACCGACGAGTTTTCATAAGTCTTTATATATCAATGACTTATGAAAAACATCGCAAGTAAGTTTCAGGATGACAAGGGAGCGTGTATATGGAACTTTTTATCAGTGCAACGTCGGGCGTGCCGTTGTATGAGCAGCTTTCAGCGCAGATAAGGGAACACATCATCGCAGGGCGGCTTAAGCAGCATGAGGCGCTCCCTTCCATACGCGCGCTTGCAAGCGATCTGCATATCAGCGTTATCACTGTTAAGCGCACGTATGAGGAGCTAAGCCGTGCGGGGTTCCTCTATGCCGTACCGGCAAAGGGGTATTTTGTCGCGGAGGTCAGCGAAGCAGAGATAGCGCGCACGGTATACGATGCCGTCCGCCGGCATATGCAGGCGGCCTGCGCTGAGGCGGTAAAAGTGAGCATACCGAAAGAGGAATTGCACCGGCTCTTAGACGAAGCTCGGCAAGAGGCGGAGCGAGCGCGGCAGAAGATGGGCGCGTTCACAGCTCAAGATGAAGCATGAAGGAGGAGCATATGACAATGCAGGAAGCGTTGCAATTGGAACACGTACAGTTTACGATCGGGCGGAGAAAAAAAGCGTTTTCGCTCCGTGATATTTCTTTTTCGGTGCCGCAAGGCTGCGTTACCGGCCTTATCGGAGAAAACGGGGCGGGCAAAACAACGCTCATGCGGCTCATTTTGAATATGTATCTACCGGATAGCGGAGCTATCAGGCTGTTCGGCACCGCTGCGGGTCGGGATAACACCCACGCGCGGGATAACATAGGTTTTGTGATCGACCAAAACTTTTTGCCTACTTTGCATACGGCAAAAAGCGCGGGGCGGTTTTTGTCGCAAGTGTATTCCAACTGGGACCAGGCAGTATACGAGCGCCTCTTGCACGACTTTAAAATCCCTCATTCCAAATTATTGGTCAAGCTGTCCTCGGGTACGGCGCAGAAAGTACAGATTGCGATAGCGCTGTCGCACCATGCTAATCTACTCATCCTTGATGAACCGTTCAACTTTCTGGATCCCGTTGCAAAAAAGCTGTTTTTGGAGCTGCTGCAGGAATTTATGAAAAGCCCTGAGCATGCAGTGCTCATTTCAAGTCATCAAACGGAAGACCTTGAAAAAATCTGCGACAACATTGCATTCGTTCATGAAGGCGAGCTACTCTTTCATAAGAGTATGGAGGAGCTGAGCAGGCACTACGGCGTGCTTAAAATAGGCGAAAGCGATTTTCAAAGCCTGCCGGCTCAAAGCTACATCGGCTGGCGGAAAATGCCCTATGCTTACGAAGTACTCACTACACAAAAGGATTCCCCGCAATGTGCAGGGCTGGTATGCGAACAAGCGCAGCTTGAAGACATTATGTATTTTTATCTTGAAAAAGGAGAACAGCAATGAAAAAAATAAAAGCGCTCATACTGGGCACCTGCCGGTCAAGCGGCACTATTTTCGGCGGTATTTTTTTTGGAATAACCGTTATCATCTGGGTGATCGCCGCACTTGCGCCATCCGCAGTGCAGACTACAATCTTTGTACAGAGTTTCGGCTTCTTTTTTATTGCTCTATTCGGTGAAACGCTGTTTATACAGGACCAATTTACGGGAGCCTTGGTACTGCCCATCAGCGGGCAGCAGTTTGTTACAGCAAAGCTCCTCCAAATAGCGGCGCTGCTTGCAGGCAGCTTTGCAGTGCTGTCCGCTATCTTCTGGGGAATGCTTGTGTTTTCCCGCGCCGCATGGGACGTATCTATTTTTTATATCCCGGCAGCACTCTTTCCGATTTGCTGCACCTTTTTCATGCTGCTTTTCACCCTTATGCTGTTGGGGAAGCCACCTATCCTCATAGGCTTGTGGATGCTCTGCTGCGGTGCGCCGGGCTTTGTCAGCGGCTTTTTTGCTAGTTGGAAAACAACCCTTTATGAAAACCTCGTTGCCGTTCTCCCTGCATTACAGGCGCCGCGCCCGGTAGGATTACTGCTAGCACTGTACCTTGTATGCGCAGCTCTTACCTTTATGTTGTATAAACTAAGCGTGAGGAACTTCAACAAACTGCAATACAACCGGTTCTTATCGGTTGAGCGGAGACGCTGAAAAGCGCTGATCAGCTCAACCTTCAAAAGGACCGGAAGCTACTCATACAAAAAGCAGGCAACCTGATGCCCGTTTTCCTGCTCTTTTAATTGAGGAATAGCACAGGCGCAGTGTTCCGTGCGCTTGGGGCAGCGGTCATAAAAATAGCAGCCGGTACGTTTTTCGGCAGGGGACGGCACATCGCCAGACAAAATAATCCGCTGCCGCTTCCGCTCGATTTCAGGATCAGGAATGGGGGCCGCAGAAAGGAGGGCTTCCGTATACGGATGCAGCGGCTTTGCATAGAGGTCGTCTGCGCTTGCGATCTCTACAATAACGCCAAGATACATAACGGCAACCCGCGTGGAAATATACTGGATAACCGCAAGATCATGCGCAATAAAGACGTAAGTAAGGCCGAATTCTGCTTGCAAATCCTTAAAAAGGTTCAAAATCTGAGCTTGAATGGAAACGTCGAGCGCGCTCACCGGCTCGTCAGCTAAGATGAGCTCAGGCTTTAACGCAAGCGCGCGGGCAATACCGATACGCTGCCGCTGCCCTCCTGAAAACTCATGCGGATAGCGGTTACGGAAAAAGCGGGAAAGCCCCACTTTCTCCATGAGCTCCCCTACCCGCTCTTCAATTTCTTCGTTAGTATACGAAAGGATACCGCGCTTGGTTAAAATCTGCATCGGCTCAGCGATAATGTTTCCAGCCGTCATACGCGGGTTGAGCGAGGCATAGGGGTCTTGAAACACCATCTGCATATCCTTTCGGGCTTTCATAAGCGTCTGTTCGGAGCAGCCGGCCAGTTCTACCCCTTTAAACCGCACCGATCCTGAAGTCGGCTTATACAGCTGGGCAATAGCACGGGCAGCAGTGGATTTTCCGCAGCCGGATTCCCCTACCAAGCCGAGCGTCTCTCCTTTTTTCACCGAAAAACTAATGCCGTCTACCGCTCTAATCGCTCCTTTTTTGCGATGAAATAAGCCGCCTTCCACAAAGGGAAAATGCAGCTTTAAATCCTTAACCTGTAATAATTCATCAGTTTGTACTGTAGTGTTTGCTTCCATATTCGATCCTTAACGTTCTTAGAGGTTCCCTGCAGCATAGAGCCAGCAGCTCGTACGATGCGTTGCTGAAAAGGTATGCCCCAGAGGGTACTGCTGCTTGCATTGTGCTTGGGTTTTACTGCAGCGCGGATAAAACGGACAACAGGGCGGCAAATCAATTACATTCGGCGGCTGCCCGCTGATAGAAAAAAGCCGGTCTGCATTCTTTTTATCCAATCGCGGTACCGATTTGATGAGCCCTTGCGTGTACGGATGCGCCGGATGAGCAAAAAGCTCATCAACGCTGCCCTGCTCCACCACTCGCCCGGCATACATAACACAAACGCTATCGCACATGCCGGCAACCAGCCCCAGCGAATGGGTTATCATAATCACCGCAGTACCGAGCCGCGCGCTTAAATCGCCTATCAAATCCAAGATTTGCGCCTGAATGGTAACGTCAAGGGCGCTCGTCGGCTCATCAGCAATCAAAATCTCAGGATTGCAGCTTAAGCCCATGGCAATCATCACCCGCTGGCGCATACCGCCTGAAAACTGATGCGGGTAGCAGTCCACCCGTTTTTCCGCCGCCGGAATACCAACCAGCGTGAGCATTTCAATCGCCCGATCCCGCGCATCTTTTTTCGATAGCCCCTGATGCAGCCGGATTGTTTCCACCATCTGCGTAGAAATCCGCAAAAAAGGATTCAAGCTCGTCATAGGATCTTGGAAAATCATCGATATTTTGTTTCCCCGTAA
>JBQNBR010000058.1:0-12789 GCA_052169815.1 Treponema sp. | reverse complement strand
CTCGACGTACATCAAGTACGCCTGCGGGTGTTTTTTATACGCTCCTAGCATCTGCCCACCTATTTTCAAAAGAAACGCCGATGATACTCCGCTAAATCTCTATCTTCAATATGGGTATAGATTTGCGTGGTGGTGATGCTGGCGTGTCCCAACAGGCATTGGACAGTGCGCAAATCGGCGCCGCCTGCAAGTAGGTGAGTGGCATAGGAATGCCTGAGGGTGTGTATTTTGGTAGTGATGCCGGTTGCCGCTTCGATGGCTTGTAAGCGCTTCCAAATGCCTTTCCGCGTAAGCCGTCCGCCGCGGTGGTTTAAAAAGACGGCACCGCTGGTTTCAGTGTTGCCGGTACCTGCCTTGATAAGGTGCGGACGGGCTGCGGTAAGGTAGTGCTTGAGGTACTGTTCCGCTTGCGTGCCGAAGGGGATAATCCGCTCCTTACCGCCTTTACCGGTTACTTTAAGGAGCTGCTCGGTGAAAAAAATATCGTCAAGCGAAAGCAGTACCGCTTCGCTCACCCTGAGGCCTGCCGAATAGATTAATTCAAACAGAGCCCTGTCGCGGATATCATGCGGCTTTTCAAGCGGTATCCCTGCTAAAAGGGCTTCAACTTCGTCGGAAGAAAGCACGCGGGGAAGCGTTGCCTCCCGGCGGGGGCTTTCAAGCTGTTCTGCGGGGTTATCGGTACGTACTTTTTCGAGCACCAAAAAGCGGTAAAACGAGCGCAATGCGGCTCTGTCTTTGGCTAAGGTTCTGCCTGTTACGCCTTCGACAGAGCGCGCTATTAAAAAATCAAGGCAGTCCTCCTGCGTTGCCTGCTCTATAGGGCGATTTTCCGTAAGCCAGGCTTGAAAAAGCCGGAGCGTGCCGAGGTAGGTTTTTGCGGTAAGCGCCGCTTGTGCCTCTGAGGAAAGTAGAAAACCGTAGAATGCCCGCAGCTGTATGTTGGTCATGGACGCTCTTTTTTATTCCGTAGAAAAGTTGGGATGTCTAGGTCGGTATTGGCTGTAGGCAGCGACACGTTAATGACTGGCTTTTGCTTTACGGCCGGTTCGCTGCGGGGAGCCCCTTGCGGCACGGTGTTTTGCAGGCCGACATCCGGCAGGGTAGGCTGCTTGCTTTTTTGCATTTTGCCCCAATCGCTTGCAGAGATAAAATCATCCGAAGAAAAGCCTGTGCCAGAGGATTCATGCGCTGGTGTAGCGTTACCGGCCGTGCTGTTGTCTTTTATTTGTGTAAGCTCATCGTCAGCAAAGCCGGTGGCAATAACGGTAACGCTGATTTTGTCTTCCATGCTTTCGTCTATGGTGATGCCGTGAATAGTTTCCACATCGGGATGCGCATTGGCGGTAACAATTTCCATGATATCGCTTACTTCTGCGGTGGTCAACATCTCCGAAGCGCACATGCTGACGAGTATGTGGGTAGCGCCTTCAATGCGCGAATCCTCAAGGAGCGGATTGTTGATAGCGTTAGTTGCCGCATCCACTGCGCGGTTCTCGCCGCTTCCAATGCCTACGCCCATAAGGGCATCTCCCTGTTCTGCCATAGTGGAGCGTACATCGGCAAAATCGATATTCACCAAACCGTTCATGGTGATGATATCGGAGATGCCCTGTACTGCCCGCCTGAGGATGTCATCGGCCATGATAAACGCGTCTTTTATGGTGGTTTTGCTATCTACGAGGTTGAGTAAGTGTTGGTTAGGAATGACGACGAGGGTATCGACTGCGCTGCGGAGCTTGGCGATGCCTGCTTCGGCAAGGCGCATTTTGGCCCGCCCCTCAAAATGGAAGGGCTTGGTCACCACGCCGACCGTTAACGCTCCTTGGTCGCGGGCAATTTTGGCGATAATCGGCGCAGAGCCGGTGCCGGTGCCACCGCCCATCCCTGCGGTGATGAACACCATGTGGGCGCCGCGTATTGCATTTGCAATAATATCGGTATCTTCAACCGCTGCTTTTTCGCCGATATCCGGTTTACCACCGGCGCCTAAGCCTCCTGTTAGTTTTGAACCTATTGCAAGTTTGGTTGGCGCTTTTGAATAGTTCAGTGCTTGCACATCAGTATTAGCTACCAGAAATTCAACGTGCTTTACGTTGCAGTCCATCATCCTATTCACTGCATTTGAGCCGCCGCCGCCGGCTCCTATTACCTTGATAATAGTAGGATTTACAGGTAATTGATCATTTGACGCCATTACTTGGTATTCCATACATTTCCCTCCCACAAGAAATGAAAAATTAATACAGTACGTATATCTTTTTTAAATTTTTACCGGGAAGCTTGAAAAATCCAACAAGGAGTTTTTCAGGTACCCTAGAACAAGTTTTTCCAAAAATCTCGTAGTTTTTCTACAACTACTTTGCCTGAATGGGTGTCTGCCTCTTGCTTTTCCTCGCAGGCGGGGCCTTCTCGCTCATATTGGTTGAGGACAAGGCCGATGACCGCAGCGAATTCAGGGCTGCGGTATTCGCCCGTTAAGCCGCCGCAGGTGCCGGGAACTCCCAAACGGACTGCCTGCGTTTCAAAAATTTCTGCGGCAAGTTCCGTTGCCCCCGGAATAAGCGAGCCACCGCCGCACAGTACTACGTTTCCGGCAAAGCGGTGCGTTGCCGTCGCTTCGGCTATTTTATGCTTTACCATGGTAAAAATTTCCGCCATGCGCGCTTGAATAATTTCGCATATATCCGTTTTTGCGATCTGTATAGGCGCGCGGCCTCCCGGTGCAGAAATGAGCACTTGCTCGTTTTCTTCTACGAGTGGTAGCCAGCATCGGCCGTCGGAAATTTTTAGGTTCTCAGCAGTTTCCATCGATAAGCCTTTTACAATGGCTAAATCGTTGGTGACATGGTTTCCGCCGATGGGAAGCACCGCAACCAACAAGGGAGCGTCCGCACACATCAGCACGATATCGGTGGTACCGCCGCCTATGTCTATCAGCACTGAACCGAGCTCTCGCTCTTCTTCGGTCATAACTGCCTTAACCGCTGCAAGCCCGTGGTACATAAAATCGTCAACTTGGAGGTTGGAACGCTTTACGCAGTCGATAATGTTTTTCATGCACGTGATAGAGCCGGTGATGATATGCACCTCAACTTCTATGCGTATGCCGATCATATTGCGCGGGTCTTTGATACCCCGCTGTTCGTCGATGATGTAGGACTGGGGGATGACGTGCATGACCCGCCGGTCCATCGGGATAACGACCGCCTTTGCCGCTTCGATCACGCGGTTGATGTCGCTTTGATCGATTTCGCGGTGTCCTTTGCCCTTATCGGTAACAGCGCCGATACCGCGTGAATTAAGGCCGTCGATATGCGTGCCGCCTATGCCCACGATGCAGTGGGTTATTTCTACGCCTGACATCATTTCCGCCGCTTCTACTGCTTCGTGAATGCCCTGAACTGTTTTTTCGATATTAACCACGGCGCCTTTGCGTAGACCGTGCGAAACTCCGGTGCCTACACCGATAATTTGCAACACGCCTGTTTCAAGTTTTTCTGCAACAATGGCACGGATCGTGCTGGTACCGATATCTAACCCGATGATGACATCACTCATGTATTCCACCTTTTAAACGGTATGACGCAGTCCCGCCCCTGACATCCAGTTCTTCAATTTTGGATTGGAGCCCAAGTTCTTGCACAACATCTAACGTAAGCATCATATACCGTAATCGATCCTCGTTCAATGTACTATCGGTACGTACTTTGACTTTGGTTTGTACTGGATAGATGATGAGGTCAAAACCTCCGTATTTTTTTTGCTCTATTTTCATTTCCGAAATTTCATTCAAAAGTGCTGAGTTGTTTTTTAGCAATACATCCAGCTGCCGGAAAAGCGGTACGAGCTGCTTATGCACCTTCATGCCGATACGGGGCTCTTTAAAGGCTAAGCCGCTGATGACCGGTAAGCCGTGCGGTGCTTTTTGTGCAGCGAACCTGAACACGGTTCCGGTTTTGTCGATTTCCATCGGGATAATTTGCTTTTCGGTGCTTACGAGCAGCGTTGCAACCGGCGCTCTTTCGGTTACCTGTATAAATACTTTATCGGGGAATTTTTTGTTGATACGCACTTCCGCTACAGCAGGATGTGCTGCAAGGCGCTGTGAAAGCAAGTGCGTGTCAAGATACAGCCATTTTGCCGATAGGGCAGGGCCGAGATAGCGCTCTATGTCTGTTATGGTGAGTGTTCCTGTGGTTGAAAATTGCAGCTGAGCTGTGGTGATCGCCGGTACGATAAAAAGGTAGTAAACGGATTCCCCTACGAGTATTAAGGATAAGAGCATAATGAGTATTTTAAGAATACGCCCTTTTTTTTGTACCCGTTTAGGCGGCACTGCAGTATGCTGAAATGAAGGGGAGGGGCTTGAGAGGGTGCTATTCAGTTCAAAGGTATCAGACATAGTATGTATCCTTTTGCGCATTATTGGAAACGTTGATAATTAAGCCGCAAAAACAGAGCGTGGTAATAAGGGAAGAGCCTCCGAAAGAAAAAAACGGCAGTGGAATGCCGGTGGTAGGGATCAGCCTGACGATAACGGCCAAATTGAGAAAGGCCTGTATGATGATTGCGGAGGCAGAGCCGAATGCAAGGTAGCAGCCAAATCTGCTCTTGCAAGATAGCGCGATGGTATAGGCTGTTCCGGTAAAAAGACACAGTAAAAAGAGGTAAAGGCATACCCCTGCAAACCCCATTTCTTCCGCCCACACCACAAAAATAAAATCAGAGTAAATTTCGGGAATGCTTGAGATTTTATGTACGCCATTGCCTAGGCCGCTCCCCCAAACGCTGCCGCTTGCTAAGGCTGCCAGGGCTGCATTAATTTGATAGCCTGCGCCGAGCGGATCTTGTTCGGGGAAAAGAAATGAGAGTACCCGCTGCATCCGGTAGGTTGAGGTAAGAATCATCAGGACGGTACAGGGGACAATGATAATCATTCCCTTTAAAAACCAAAGGAGGGAACCGCCTGCGATGAAAAACATGATCATAAAAATGATCAGCAAGAAGATAGAGGTAGAAAAATCGTTTTCCAAGTATACGAGTAAGACGAACAGTGCTGTTACAAAAAAAGGCGGTAATACTGAAACAAAGGGCATTTGCAGCTGATCGTGTTTTTTGTCAAAGAAATTGGCGAAGAAGATAACCAAAAGCAGCTTGAAGAATTCGGAAGGCTGAAAGGTAAACGGCCCTATGGCGATCCAGCGGTGTGCACCGTTACGCGAAGCGCCGATTCCGGGAATAAAGGGAAGAATTGCAAGAATTAAGCCGATCAGCAAAAGGTAGGGAACTGCTTTTCTCAGCTGATTAAAGTTTAAAAAAGCAAAAAACAGCAAGGCGATAAAGCCGATGAGTAAATTGCGGAACTGCTTGACCATAAAGTAAAAGGCGTTATGGAAAAAGAGCTCTGCGTAGTGCAACGATCCTGAGTACAGGGTTGCAAGCCCCATCCCTACCATTAAAATAACGAGCATGATGAAAATAAAGCTGTAGCGGTCTTTATTAATGTTTTTTTCTACGCTGATAACATGCTGCATATTTTATCGCTCCTTTTTCAGGATGTGTTCAAACTGTTCGAGGGCAAGTGCGCGGGAGCCTTTTAAGAGCACAAAATCGCCCTTTTTTAAAAACGTATCAAGTGTGTTCTCTAATGCCGCTGCTTCTGTTTCTGTAAAACAAAAGCAAACCTTTGATTCAACCTCCTTTTGCGTGCTGTGTATGTCGTGGACTGCTTTGCAGATTTCAGTGCCGAAAAAAAAGAGCGCATCTGCATCTGACTCAAGCAGGCTGAGGTACAAGTTACGGTGGATGGTGAGGGATTCTGAGCCCAGCTCTTTCATCGATGCAATGATATAAATCTTTCGTCCATCGGCCTGGCGCGTAAGAGCATCACAAAACGCAATGCTTGCCTGCATGGAATCCCAGTTGGCGTTGTAGCAATCAAGTAGATAGGTGATTGCAGGGCCTCGTATCACCTGAGACCGACCGAAAAGAGGCCGAGCTTGCTCTAAGCCTTTTTGTATTGCTGCTAAAGGGATACAGCAGTGTTCAGCTACAGCAATGGCAGCAAGTGCATTATGCACGTTGTGCTTGCCGGGGAAGGCCAAGTGTATTGCGGTATTTTTGTAGTGCAGGGTGGTGCCTGCAAGGCCTTCATCGGTATATGATATACCGTCTGCACCGTAGGTATGGATGGTTCCGGTCGGCACGTCTTGTAAGAATGCGCAATAGGGGTCGCAGGCGGGCACAAAGCCAACGTTTTTTTCGGTAAAAAAGGCGAAAATCTGCTTTTTTTCCGCTGCGATTGCGTCTTTTGAACCAAGTATACCAATATGGGCGCTTCCAATATTGGTGATCACGGCAATGTCAGGCTGTAATACGCCTGCAAGTTCCCGTATTTCGTGCTTTCTATTCATGCCAATTTCGAAAATGCCTACTTCATGCTCTTGCCGCACGTTAAAAAGTGACAGTGGCAAGCCTGTTTCTGAATTCAAATTCCCCTGATTGGTGATGGTGCGGTGAGTTTGCGCAAATAGGGAGCCGAGCAATTCTTTGGTGGTGGTTTTGCCGTTTGAACCGGTAACGCCGATTTTCAAGAGCCGGGGAAAGCGGCGTAAGTAGGCAGCAGCCGTATGCTGCAATGCATGGAGAGTGTCAGGCACGCATATGCAGGCGCCGCCGTAGCGCTTACAGAGGGCGTACAGCTGTGCTTGATGTGCAGGATCGGCAAGGTATGCGCTATCTGCAAACACCGCGGCCGCATGCAGCTGTAAGGCAGCTTCGATGTAGGCGTGTCCGTCTTGCTGGGTTCCGCGCAAGGGGATAAAAAGAGTGCGTTCTTTCATTGAACGGCTGTCAGTACTCACTGAATCAAAGCCCTTATAAGGAGAAAAATCACAGAAAAGAACGCCTTGCGTTGCGGTGCAGGCTGCCTCAAAGTCCATGAGCATGCTATTACCCTTTGGCGTTTTGAAGCGCTATTCTGATAATGTCGGCGGATTTGGCTTTGGTCATCTGCAGTTCTTCGTTTGCGATTTTTTCGATACGCTGAGGTTTGGATAAAACGGAAATGCCGGAAATTTTGCGTTTGTTCTCAGCTATTAATGCGTGCTGTTCTTCGTCATAGATGGTTATTTCTCTGATCACTGCATCGTATTTCCACGATTGCCGGATTGCAGCCAAAAGAAAACAAGGAATGCTCACGGTAAAAATCAAGGCGAGAAAGTGTTTCATGCTGGGTAATCCTTATGTAGCTTTTTTACCGCGCGAAGCCGTGCGCTTCGTGACGGTGCATTGCCGTGTATTTCTGCTTGAGAAGGCTGGATGGGCTTTTTAGTAAGTATTTCAGCACGGGGAATGCCTCCGCATTTACATATCGGCACTTCAGGGGGACAAATACAGCGTTTTGCGATGCTTTTAAAGAAATGTTTGACTATTCTATCTTCGAGGGAGTGAAATGAAATAACGCCCAATTTTCCCCCTTCAGCTAAACAGTGGAAGGCTGATTCAAGGAGAGCAGGCAAGCGCTCCAGTTCGCTATTAACGGCAATGCGGAGCGCCTGAAATGTTTTGGTTGCAGGATGCAGTGCACTGTGCCGGTAGTGCGGTGGTACGGCATGGAAGATAACCTCGCCAAGCCGCTGGGCATCGGTGAAAGGCGCTTTTTGCCGCTGGGCAACAATGGCGCGGGCAATACTGCGGGAATAGCGCTCTTCAGCATAGCTGAAAAGTAGGTCTGCCAGTTTGTTTTCTGCATAAGTGTTGATAATATGCGCAGCCGTTACAGTGCTTTCCGGGTTGATCCGCATGTCGAGGGGCTCAGCTGCACGAAAAGAAAACCCGCGCCCCGATTCAAGGTAGTGAAACAGGGAAATACCGAGATCAAGCAGGATGATAGCCGGTTTTTGTGCCGTTTGAGGATACTGGGTAAAAAAATCATCTGACCAGCCTAAGAAAAATTGTACACGATTGGTAAAAGGCTCAAGCCGTACCTTTGCCTTTGCTTGAATAGCGGGATCGGCGTCGATACCGATGGCGGTAAGGTGTGCAAATGAGCGCAAGAACGCTTCGGTGTGCCCTCCCTCTCCTAACGTTCCGTCTATCAAAAGTGCGGGAGCAGCAGCGGGGGCAAGTAGCTGTAAGCATTCTTTTACCAGAACTGATGTGTGTACAAATTCCATAGCTATCTAAAAACGGATGATCCCCAAGTCTTCGCTTGCTTGGTAAAAATCGGCGTCGCTCCCCTTTAAGTAAGTTTGATATTCCGCTGCATCCCATAATTCTATGTAGCGGTTAATGCCTAATATGATGCAGTCTTTTTCAAGATGCGCATATTCCCGTAAACTGTGTGGAATAGAAAGGCGTCCGGCCTTATCAATTTCTAATTCTTGTGCGGGAGCTATAAGTCTTCGTAACACTAAGCGGGAATGGGCTTGAAAAAGAGAAGCGGACTGCATCACTTTTTCTGACAGGGCATTCCATTCTTCGAGCTGAAATATCCATAAGCAGCAATCAATGCCGCGTGTTATCACAAGGCGTGAAGTTGATAAAAGAGTACGCAATTTGACGGGAAAAATAACTCTGCCTTTTTCATCGATTGTATTGTTATATTCGCCTGAAAATGCACTATTTTCCACTTTTCTCTACTTTTCCCCACTATTACTCCACTCATTGTACTGATAAAAGCTGAAATGTCAATGTTTTTAGGGCAACTGCATCGTGAGTTTTTTAGATATTGCCGCAAATAATAGGCTGCTCAACCCGCCTTTTGCCTGAAGCAGGCATGATGTTTTTGGGCTAAAGATTAGACATTAGTGTAAGATGAAGGCAGGCTGCCTATCAAGCGATTAGCTTTACCGCCAATCGCTTGCTCGTCAAGTTTCCTGCAAGGAAACTTGCACACCGACAGGAAGTCGGTGGTTTCATACAGCAGCATGTTTTGCTTGCAAAACATGGCTTATAAACTGCACAAGGACGTGTAGTTTATAAGAGTATTCGCAAGCCTATTATTCTGCGGGTTTCATCTATATTTTTTAAGTGCAGTTGCCCTTTCACCACGGAAATCAATTTTTGAAAAATGACACCGCAATCGAATGTATTTTATGATGTTTTTATAAAAAAACAGGACGTTTTCCAACATTTTTCTCATATTTTCAACTTTAAAATCTGTGAAAAGGGTAAAAATTGATTTCCCTGCCCTTTCACTGAAAAAAAATGCACGATGGCTTTTTAGATATGTCCTCAGAATAATAGGCCTTGCGCTTAATAGGCGCAGATGTTGGTATCGCCAGAGGCGGTAAAGAGGTTGATGTTTTCCGTATCGACGGCAAGGCCGACTTCCGTTCCGGTTGGGATGATGTGCTCAGTTGAGGAGCGCTGCACTGCTTCAAGCGGTGTGCCGTTGTTAAGGCGTACGCGGTAGTGGGTGTTGAGCCCTAAAAAGACACTGTCTTCGACGACAGCGTGTAAGCATGCGCTGCCTTTGGCTTGGAGAAAAAGCTGTTCGGGGCGGATGGAAACGAGGATAGGCTGTTCTTTTTGGTATGCCGGCTTAAGGGCGGGAGGTGGCAGCGTATGATTGCAAAGGCTGATATAGGTTTGGCCCTGTTGTACGACGAGATCTGCTGCCAGTATGTTGGATTGTCCGATAAAGGAAGCGACGAAGGTATTGGCTGGCCGTTGGTAGATGGCTTGCGGGCTGCCAGCCTGCTGGATGATTCCGTCTTTCATAACGGCAATGCGGTTGGAAATCGCCATGGCTTCTTCTTGGTCGTGGGTTACATACAGCGTGGTGATGTTCAGGGTGCGCTGCATGTTTTTTATCAGCGTGCGCATTTCCACCCTGAGCTTGGCATCTAAATGAGAAAGCGGCTCATCCATTAAAAGCACGTCAGGCTCAATGCAGAGGGCTCGTGCAAGTGCAGCTCTTTGCTGCTGTCCGCCGGATAGCTTATCGGGAAGCTGATCGGCTGTATGGTCAAGGTGCATGAGCTTGAGAAAGTGTTCGGTGTGCTCGGCGATGTACGTTTTGGAAAACTGCCGTGTTTTTAGACCGAAGGCGACGTTTTGCCGTACGTTCAAGTGGGGAAACAGGGCCGCGTTTTGAAATACCATGCCGATGTTCCGCTTGGCAGGGTCAACATCGTTGATTTTGGTATCGTTGAAATAGCACGAGCCTGCGTCGAATGTGCTAAAGCCGGCAATCATTTTTAAGAGCGTGGTTTTGCCGCAGCCTGAAGGTCCAAGCAGGGTAAAAAACTCGCCCTCTTGAACGGCCAGGCTGATATCGGGAATAACCACATGGGTGCCGTACGCTTTCCGTGCATGTTGGATCGTAATGGCAACACTCATGTGGCTAGCGCTGCTTGTAGGGCATCAAAGGTTTGCTTTAAATCAGTGCAGCGGATGTCCGCATAGTCGTCGCAATAGGTAGGCTGGTCGTTGACAACTACCAGCTTGCCGCCTGCTTGGACGGTTACTTGGGGGAGCGCTGCGGCAGGGTATACCAAAAGGCTCGTTCCCAGAATAAGGAGAAGGTCTGCTTTTTGACAAGCGGCGTGCGCTTCGGCAAGCGCTTGCTGCGGTAGGGCTTCTCCAAAAAAGGTGATGTCAGGTTTTAAAACGCCGCCGCAGCGAGGGCAGCGCGGCACTTCACCGGCGTGTGCTTTTTCGGCAACGCTGTCAAAATCAGTACCGTAGGTGCACTGCATACAGTGATGCTGTTCAGGAGAGCCGTGTATCTCGATGACGTGCCGACTGCCTGCTTTTTGATGCAGTAGATCGATGTTTTGCGTGATGAGCGCTTTGAGTATCCCCCGCTGCTCCAAAGTGGCCAGCACCTGATGTACCACTGACGGCTGTTTCTCTTTAAGGCCGTAGATAAAATCTTTGGCAAGGCCGTAATAAAGCGAAGGCGTTTGGCGGAAAACATCGATATCAAACATCTTTTCGGTATCGGGCTGGGTGTAAAGGCCGTCCTTGCCTCTAAAATCTTTAATACCGGATAAGGTGCTGATTCCCGCTCCGGTGAGGGCAACACAGTATTGTGCCTGCGTAATCATGCGGTACAGTTGTCCGTATAATGCGTGTTCGTCATGCATGGTGGGTTCCTTTCGTATCTTTTTGAGCTGTATCGAGAAATTGCGCTAAAAGCACCTGGTCGTGGGCTGGGGAACCGATGCAGTTTGCCACTGCATAGGCTACAAAACAGGTGAGCACGAGGCCGCCGAGGTGCTGAAAGCTTCCGCTTGTTTCTAAAATGAGTGCACAGGCGCTTAAGGGGGTTTTGATCACGGTGGTAAAGCAAGCTGCCATGCCGAATAGCAGCATGGAGGCGGTGTGCACCGGCTCGAGTACGCCGTAATGGAGCAATACTTTGGTATACAGGAGGCCGGTTAAGGCGCCGCATGAAAGGAGCGGCACGAATATGCCGCCGATTGCTCCTGAGCCGGCTGATATGCCGGTGAATATGATTTTGGTACACAGGAGCACCGTAACCATAGAGAAAGAAAGCGGCTGATTCACTAACGCGTCTATCAGCGCATCCCCGCCTCCGGTGATGTAGGCGAGCCAAAGGCCGGCAGGGATGGTGAGCAAAAAGGGAATAACCGGCCTGAGGTACAAGGGAATGTGCAGCTTTGCATAGCTTCTTTGAAAAAAGTAAATCGAGTGTTTAAAAAGGTGGCCGATAAAAGCGGTAAGGACCCCGAGTCCGATAAGCCATCCAAAATGGTGCAACGGATAGTACTGCGGGGCGTTAAAATGAAACAGCGGACCTGCGCCGAAAAAAATACTTACGATAACGTCGGCTGCACAGGAGCTCACCATGATGCAGGTTAAAAGGGGCGGGCTGAATGAGCGGTGCAGATCTTCAACTGCAAATACTACTCCCGTAAAGGGCGCATTAAAGGTAGCGGAAAGCCCTGCTGCAGCTCCTGCTTTTATGAGGTATGCTGTGTCCAAAAAGGTGCTTTTTTTGAGTCTAGTAAGAGCGTCGCCTATATAGGCGCCCAAATGAACTGAAGGGCCTTCCCTCCCCACCGACAGCCCTAAACCGATGCATAAAAGGCCTCCGATAAATTTGAGTGGCAATTCAGGCCATGGCGACAGGGCTAATTTTTTCATAAAAACGCCCTCAAGCTGTGCAACGCCGCCGCCTTTTGCAATCGGGTGCTTGATAATGATGTATCCTATGAGTAATCCTGCAACACACAGGAAAAGTACATAATAGATAAAAAAGAGATTTTTGGTGTATAGCAGCGGATAGAGATGTATCCTGAACTGTGTTATAGTCCGGATACCGATACGGAAAGCCGCTACGATAAGCCCAGTTATGCAGCCGATAATGAGACTTTCAAAAATAAGAATCAAGTGACCGCTTTTTCCCTTTGCGGTAGGTATGGTGGGAGTACTCATAGTTATCTAGTAACTAAGTATAAAAGTATACATAAAAAAATCAAGCGGGTCAGAAAGATATCGGGGAACGTGCACCGGTAGATGCTCCCGTTGCATCATCTTGATTTTATATAAAAATTATGGGATATGAAGAGAGATGGTATCCGGCGTACTAAGAGGCAAGCAATCTAAATTCATTTTTATACAAATGAAAGAACGTGTCAACCAGAACCGGTTTAAAGTTCAAAACAGCGCGGTTAATGTGAGGGGCAGCCTGTTGTAAAAGCTGCACGGGCGAGCCGTTTTTATAGGTATTAAATCGAGTGAAGGTAAAGTAGTTTTGGTACAGATGAGCTTTTTTCAAAAAGTCTTGAGCACTGGAAAAAGAGCGGCAGG
>JBQNBR010000057.1:0-13386 GCA_052169815.1 Treponema sp. | reverse complement strand
GGTAAGAAAATGGAGAAAACGCTGGCAAGAAAAAAAGGAGTGGGGCTCAAAGACCGGTCTAAAAAACCTGAAAAAAGTCCTGGCATGATGAATCAGAACAGGGGCTTTATTTATCGGCTACACACAGCAACACAGCACGAGCGGTACCTCCATTTTCATCTATCGATGCCCCACCGGGTAGCTTAGACGGGCAATGGTAACTCATGTAAAGCGATATGGCATCAAGCCCGCTGAAATAACGATCCAAACCGACAATGGCACTGAGTTTACCGCCCCTTGGAACAGCCTAGAAAAAACACTTTTTAATCACGGAATCAATTGTTCCGTATAGGTATCAAAAAATGCTAAAGTGAGCGCATGAGGCGGGAAGCATGAGAAGATGCACTTACTTATTACCGCTTTTAGATAAAAATTGATTTTTCGTGCGCATCCACAACCGCCATCTTTAAATTGTATAGCACTTTATGGTATACTTTTTGCTATGAAAGATACCAGTACCTATCATCAGTTATTTTTGCAGGCCTTGGCTGCTGCAGAAAAAGCCTATGCGCCTTATTCCCATTTCCGCGTGGGGGCGGCGTTGTTGCTCGAAGACGGCAGCGTGGTAGCGGGGGTAAACGTTGAAAACCGATCCTACGGTTTAACCAATTGCGCCGAGCGTACCGCTATTTTCACGGCTGTTGCGATGGGTAAAAAAGACTTTGTTGCCATTGCGATTGCAACCCCCGATGCGGATTATCCTGTTGGGCCCTGCGGAGCTTGCAGGCAGGTAATTTCTGAGTTTATGCCCTCCGATGCGCCGGTTATTTTCGGATCCTCGCCCGATAATTGCATCGAAACGACGGTCGGCGGGGTATATCCGTTTGATTCGCTTCACGAGCTGCAAAGCAAACGGTAGCGCAGGCGTTGAGTAGGCCGTTCCCTTTGCCCGGCTTTGCTTAACCGGCTGGTTGGGGGGAAGCGGCATAACAAGGCTGCTGAAAGCGGCCTTTTATAGAGCGAGGGGGATACACCCCCTCACAAAAAAACTAGAAATATATCGAATAGGAGGAGCGCATGTTTAGAACCGAACCCTTTGTTGCCGAAAAAGTATGGGGCTATGAGCGTTGGATCGTTTCTACCCATAGCGCCGGGGCCGCCCGGATAGCAGGGGAAGACGAAGCGATCGAGACGCGTATCGGCGCCTACCCTCTTTTAATCAAGGTGATTCAGGCTGACCAAACCTTGTCCGTACAGGTGCACCCCGATGATGCGTATGCGAAGGAGCACGAGAACAGCGCAGGCAAAAGCGAATGCTGGTATATTTTGGATGCTGCCCCCGATTCGGCGATTGTGTACGGGTTGAACGGCCGATACAGCCGCGGGGAATTGGAAGCGGCCATCAACGAGCAGCGGCTTGAGCAGTGTTTGCGCTCCGTACCGGTAGCAAAAGGAGACTTTGTGTTTATACCGGCGGGAACAGTGCACGCCATTCAAGGCGGCTTACGCTTACTGGAAGTGCAGCAGGCAAGCGATGTTACGTACCGGCTCTACGACTGGGGCCGTCCGCGCGAAGTACACGTGCAAAAGGGCTTGGATGTGATCAAGCAGGATGATACGCCGCTTGAGCCGGAGCGCCCTTTCAGCGGCCGGTTTGTGTGCCCGTATTTTTCGCTTGCGCGGTACGATTTGAGCGTCGGCAGTACCTGCGTGTTTGTAACGCCTTTGTCGCTGAGCGGCAGGGCAGATGTGGATATTGACTTTAAAACACCGCCTTCCAAAAAGCGCTGGTACAGCTTCTTTGTATTGGCAGGCAGCGGGCTTTTGGTTTCGTCGGACGGGAATAAAATTGCCGTTAAACCTGAGGATTGCGTGATGGTGCATATCGATGAACGGTTATCGATTATACCGGACGAGGGCTCGGTGCTATCGCTGATGGCCATAGGCTGATGGGGCGGACAGGATGCGGCAAGGCAAGCGGCGCCGTGCACACGGTTTTGATTGTAGATGATGATACGGAGCTGTGCGCTTTGATCAAAAAGTGTGCGGAGCAGCGCAATTATGCGGCGCTCGTTGCCCACGACGGCAAAGAGGCGCTTCGCCTTATCGGTGAGCACAAGCACAGTGCCGCGCTCGTTATCTTAGATGTCATGCTGCCGGACATCGGCGGCTTTCAAGTGCTGCGGAAGATGAGGGACGTCAGCACCATTCCCGTCCTTATGCTTACCGCTAAAAGCAGCGAGCACGACAAGGTTTTCGGTTTACGGTTGGGGGCCGACGATTATCTAACCAAGCCGTTCAGCATCAATGAGCTTATGGCGCGGATCAATGCGCTCATCAGGCGGTATACGGCTTTAAATCCTACCGGCACGGCGGACGCCGCCTGTATAACGGCACACGGTATGACGATAGATACAGCCAACCGCACGCTTATGGTGCATGAGGTGCCGGTTGCAGTAACCGGCAAGGAATTCGACGTGCTTGTGCTGCTCGCTTCTCATAAGGGGCGGGTATTTACCAAAAGGCAGATTTACACCGCTGTGTGGGAACACGCATATGCGTTTGACGAAGGCAACCTCATGGCTTTTATCAGCAAACTGCGTAAAAAAGTTGAACCTGACCCCGACCGCCCCTTTTATATTCAGACTGTCCGAGGGGTAGGATACCGTTTTAACCAGGAGGCTTGATTATCAGCATAACTGCGTATCTCCTTTTAGGGTACAGCTGTGCGGTAGGCATTATCTTGTACCTCGCCGTAAAGCTGCGCCGTGTGCGGGAACAAATTGCTTTTATACAGGATGCGCTTGAGGACATAAAAAAAGGGAACTGCAATCGGCGCGTTTTAACCAGAAAAACCGATATCACCAAGCACATCTGCTACGCTATTAACGAAATTACCCTGAACAGCCAGCAGCACTTGATCCAGCACCAGCAGGCTGAGCGGGCATACAAACGGCTCATGACCAGCCTTTCCCATGATGTAAAAACACCGCTTGCTTCTTTGGTGGGCTACTTAGAGGCAATCGAAGGGGCAGTTGTTGCCGGCACGGAAAAGGACGCGTACCTGCACGTTGCTTAAAAAAAAGCTCACTCCTTACAATCCTTTGTAGAAAATCTGTTTGAATGGGTTACCCTAAACTCCGGAGAGCGGACGTTCCATTTTGAAGATTGTGATTTGCATGAGCTGTCCCGCACTATTATGGCGGATTGGGTGCCTATTTTAGAACATAATCACTTTACCTACGAAATTGACGTACCGGAAGCGGAGTATCACCTGCGGATAGATGTGAACGCCTATACCCGGATGCTCAACAATCTTTTACAGAACATTATTATCCATAGCGGAGGCGATCACATGAGCGTGCAGATTGTTGAAAATCCGCAGCACGCTCAAATCATACTGACTGATAACGGCAAAGGCATCGCTTCTGAGGATCTGCCGCATATATTCGAGCGGATGTATCAGTGCGATCGTTCGCGGGCAGCCAAGGGGAACGGTTTGGGATTGGCTATTGCACAGGAGCTGGCAGCTGCCCATAACGGCAGTATTACCGTAAGCAGCACGCCGGGAGTAAAAACTGCATGTATCATATCATTGCCGAATGATCTGTGAGCATAGAGCGCTTTCTATAGTTATTCGTACATGCTGCGGCGGGGTGTTGATTATTGCTTTATAATAGACCTATTCGATAACGGAGTTATCGAATAGGTCTATTGTTCCTTCTGAAAGAATGTCAACATACTTTCTATACACATACTGTTTATACCGTTTCTTCTCCTCCACAAGGTCTAATATTTCAAGTTCTATCAGAGTTTCAAGTAATTTATTTACTGTTGGTTTACTTAAATCCGACAAGAGCCTGATATCTTCCGTTTCCAAGAACGGATGTTTTAATAAGTAATCATAAATCAAAAGAAGATGTGAAATATTTCCATTTGATATATTGCGAATTTTTTCAATGTCAATTCTTCTTAATGCTATAATTTTTTGGATCGATGAAATTGCATCCTCAGATATTTCACATATCCCCTCTATAAAAAATTTAATCCATTCTTCAAATTCTCCTTTTATACGAACATTATTCAAAAGTTCATAATACTTGTTTCTATTTTTTTTGAAAAAATAACTTAGATATAAAACAGGATGCTCAATTAATCCTTGTTCTTTCAAAAACAATACAATAAGCAACCTTCCCATTCTTCCATTACCATCTAAGAATGGATGTATCGTTTCAAACTGATAGTGAATAAAGGCAATCTTTATCAGATTTGAAATAGAACTATCTTCATGTATATATTTCTCTAACTCACTGAGCGAACGCTCCATTTCCTCCGGAGCAGGCGGAATAAAGCTTGCAGTATTTAATGTACATCCGGCATATCCAATCCAATTTTGAGATTTTCTAAATTCTCCCGGTAATTTTTCATTGCCTCTCACATTGGATAATAAAATAGAATGTGTTTCTTTAATTCATCTCATACATAAAGGTAATTCTTCCAATCTTTTAAATGCATAATTTGTTGCTTTTATATAATTAACAATTTCTTCAGTATCTTTTATTTTTCCATTATTTCTATCTTTTTGTAAAACGTCGATCAAAGAGGCCTGTGTCCCCTCTATTTGCGAACTGATAACGGCTTCTTTTTGCACATACATGGATACAAAAAGGTCGATATCCGGCAATGTAATTGCCATACCATCCAATCTTCCCAAGAGCAAATAAGCGTTATTTATCAAATTCTGAAGTTCACTATCTATATCAAATTCCAAGTTTTTTAAATTGTGAGGAACAAAACATTCATAATTGCTTTGTACCCTCTTCAATACGCCTGACCTATTCGTTTCTAATTTCATAAGGCTCATCCTCTAAGTTAAATTTCTTTTACTTACAATCAGTATACCAGTTTTAAGTAAAATTTTTAATTGTTTTTTTTACTTAAAACGCTTATTCATGCGGAAGGTTAACGCTCCAATGCTGCGGCGGGGTGTTGCTTATTGCTTTGAGTGCCGATCCTTACCGAACAAGCCGATAGACTTGCCGTTTTTCAAGGTTTCCGGCATGGTTTCGGCAAGGTTACTGTTGTATACTGGGCACTGCAAATGAAAATTAAAGCAACGCATAAAAGAGACGTGTCTAGTATGAGTAACTTTGTCATTGAAACGCAGCAGCTGACTAAAAGATACGGCGCCCAAACGGTGGTCGAGGCAGTCCAATCTGCATGTGAAAAAAGGCTGCATTTATGGGCTGCTGGGGCGTAACGGGGCGGGCAAAACTACCATTATGAAAATGATTTTGGGCTTGACCTCGATTTCTTCCGGGACTGTTGCGGTGTTTGGGCAGCAGCTGAAAGGCAATGAAAAAAAGCTCTATCCCCGCATCGGCGCTCTTATTGAAACACCGGGATTTTACCCTAACTTGACCGGAACAGAAAACTTGAGGATTTTTGCAAAGTTACGGGGCACCGCCGCTCCTTACGCCGTCAAAACTGCATTAGAAGTGGTGAATTTGCCTTATAACGATAAAAAATTGTTCAGTGAATATTCGCTCGGCATGAAACAGCGGCTCGGCATTGCAAACGCTATTCTCCACGACCCGGAGCTATTGATTTTAGACGAGCCTACGAATGGGCTTGACCCTATCGGCATCGCAGAAGTGAGGAGCTTTATCAAACAGTTGAGCGTTGAACACGGCAAGACGATTCTCATGGCAAGCCACATCCTTTCCGAAGTTGCATTGCTTGCCGATGATATCGGTATTATCGATCATGGGGTATTGCGGGAAGAAAACAGCATGGCAGAACTGGAAAAAAAGAACAGCAAGTACCTGGTACTGCACGTATCGGATGTTGCCAAAACCGCTCTGATTTTAGAACAGCAGCTTAATATCAAAGATTACGCGGTGCAGGATAACCAAACGGTGCGGATCTACGATATGAGTGCCGATATGGCAGCACTGAATAAAGCTCTTGTGCTGCAAGAGGTAGCGGTTATGGAGGCGCATCGGTGCAACAATACGCTTGAAGATTATTTTAAGCAGATTACCGGAGGAGAAGGCATTGCTTAGTTTACTGCAAACAGAATGCTTAAAACTGCGCCGCAGGAAATTCGTGTGGTTCATGCTGCCGGCCGCTTGCTGTATGCCCTGTTTTGCTTTGGTGTATTTTCAGCATATCGATAGTGCCGCAATCGATCCGGTGCAGTTTTATAAATGGACAGCGTTGAGCTATACCGCGTGGATTATCCTTCCGGTGGTTTTGGGCATACTGTGCACGCTGCTTATGTATTATGAAAACCAGTACGATATGCTCAAGCAGCTTTTAATTATACCGGTAAGCGGCATAAGCTATTTTGTGAGTAAGGCGCTGGTGGTACTCATGTATTCAGTGCTCTTTATGCTGATAACGGCATTTGCTTCCATAATAACGGGAGTATCCGCCGGATACACCGCATTGGATTTACAGAGTGTTTTTTATCTATTAAGGAAATGTATGGAAATTGCCGTACTGGCTGCCGTCGCTCTGCTGCCTATTTTAGCAATCGCCGCCGCGCAAAAGGGGTATATTCTGCCCGTCTGTGTTACCGTAGTGTATACCTTTCTAGGCTTTATTTTACTCATGGTGCAAATGTATGTGCACCCGCTTTCCAGTATGACGGCGATTGTCATGCATGATGTTCCGGGTGTGGTGTTCAAACAGCCACTCAATATTCCGGCTGCATTTTTTTGTATCGGTATGTGGGCGATTGCTTCTATTATATGCACTCATATCGCAGTAGCACATAGACCGTGAGGGGGCATAGCGTGAAGGAATTGATATGGGCGAAGCGGCAAAAACTCCGCCGTTCAAAAATAGTGTGGATTACCCTTTTTGCTACCGTTATGACGGCAGTCATTGTTTTTGCACAAGGGCAATTCTCTTTTGGAGAGAGCCGCTATATCGAGGGCGCCGGGTGGTTTATGAAAACAGCGCAGTCGCTGGCAACTTTTTTTGTGCTGCCTGCGGTCATTGCCCTTTTCGGCAGCTATGTGATTTGCCGCGAAGAACAGGAGGATACGCTGAAATCCTTGCAGCTCATTCCTATACGCGAATCTGCCATGACGGCGGCCAAATTGCTCATTACCTTTGTATGCAGCGTACTCGTGTACCTGTTACTGTTTAGCATAACCTTCGCCGTTGAAGTTCTTTTGCATGGCAGTGATTTATCAGTCCACCTGGTATTGCGGTGCTTCAAAATCTATCTGCTTGACGGTATCGGTATTTTTCTTGCTATTGCGCCCATTATTGCAGCGGTCTCACGCATGAAAACAAGCTATTGGCTTGCGCTCATTGTTACCATACTGTATTCCTTTGCGGGGTTATTTACCGGTATGTCAGGGATCTTGATGATTTGCTATCCGATTACGGCGGTACTCACCGTTTCAGGCTATTACACCGCTCCCTTTGGACACACAATGCTTAGCCTTACCGTGCTGCTTTTTTGCGGGACGCTTTCTCTTTTGGTGCTACAGAGGCAGTAGCCCTTTTTGCTAGAGGGTAAAAATTTTGCTTGACTTTGCATATTCCACATGATAGCATAAAACTGCATGAAGGAATGGATATAATGGCAGACAGTAAAAAAGTGTTGCTGCAAGCGCTGCATATTTGCAAATCGTTTCCATCGGTGAAAGCGCTTGATGATATTAATTTTGATTTGTATGCCGGCGAAGTGCATGCGCTATTAGGAGAAAACGGGGCGGGAAAGTCTACCCTCATGAAGATTTTTTCAGGCGTGTACACCAAAGATTCCGGAGATATCATAATAAACGGTGAAAAAATCGATATCAGCTCTCCCCGCCAAGCGCAGCAGCTCGGTATTGGGATCGTGCATCAGGAATTGAACTTATGCCCTCACTTGACCATCGCTGAAAATATCTTTTTGGGCAGGGAATATGCGGTAAAAGGCATACTGCATAAGCAAAGGCAAAAGGGCGAGTGTAAAAAACTTTTACAAAAGATGGCTATAGACTTGGATCCCGATACGCTTGTCGGCGACCTACCGGTTTCCAAGCAGCAAATGGTAGAGATTTGTAAGATACTTTCTACCGATGCAAACATCATCATCATGGATGAGCCTACCTCCGCATTAAGCGAAACGGAAATCGACGAGCTTTTTCTCTTAATGCACGAATTAAAGCAGCAAGGCAAGGGGATTATTTACATATCGCACCGCTTAGAAGAGCTTGCCCGCATCACCGATCGGGTTACTATTTTAAGAGACGGCACCTTCATCGGTACCTATCCTTTTAAAGACATGACGCTCGATTCTATTATCAGTAAAATGGTCGGGCGGCAATTAAGCGAAAAGTTCCCTAAGGTGACGATGGAAGCAGGGGAAGCGGTGTTTGAAGTTGAGCATGTCTGTGCCGGATCGCAAGTGCGCGATATCTCGTTTACCCTGAGAAGCGGTGAGATTGTTGGGATTGCCGGTTTGGTAGGCGCGGGGCGGACAGAAACACTGCGGGCCTTATTCGGCGCTGATACCATCGAAAGCGGGGTCATCAAGATTGACGGGGAGCCAGTTTCCATTAAAAAGCCCCGTGATGCCATTAAGCGCGGGTTGTTTTTGGTACCCGAAGATAGAAAACAGGACGGCCTGTGCGTCAACCTCGCCGTTGACCATAATTTAACGATACCTAATTTGGATTTGGTTTCAAAAACCGGCGTTATCCACCGTCACCTGCACCGGCAAAAAGCGCAAGAGATGACAGAGCGGCTTGGCATTAAAACACCATCCTTAGCTCAATATGCCCGTAATCTTTCAGGCGGAAATCAGCAAAAAATCGTAGTAGGCAAGTGGCTCATGCATGAAGCACGGGTGGTTATGTTCGATGAGCCGACAAGAGGTATCGATGTTGCCGCAAAGATTCAAATTTATACGATTATGAATACGCTTAAACAGAAGGGCATAGGGGTGCTCTTTGTGTCTTCAGAACTGCCCGAGGTCTTGGGGCTTGCAGATAGAATTTTGGTTATGTGCAACGGAAAGATCACGGCGGATTTACCTGCAGCGGACGCGACGCAGGAAAGCGTATTACACTACGCTACAGCCTTTTAAGAGGTCGACTAACTATATGCACCTTATCGGTTTGATGAAACCAATAAGGGTACAATTAATAGGGCACCGCTAAAAATCAAACCAGGTTTTTTCAAGGTGCCCAAAAGAGGTCTTACATGAATATCCTGCGAACTAAAAACGCACAACAGCTTTTATCACGAGAAACTAAACAATTACTGTCCACGCTGACGGGCTTGATTGTATTATGTGCGGTGTTTACTGTCCTGAGCCCTTACTTTTTGGGCATCCGTAACATTCTCACCGTTGCAACGCAGACAGCGGTTATCGCAATTATCGCGATTGGGCAAACATACGTTATGATTACGACCGGTATTGATTTGTCCATCGGTTCAAATATTGCACTTGCCGGTATGATTTCCGGTTTAGCAATGACAAACGGCATACCGGTATCAGTTTCAGTGCTGTTGGGGCTCTTATCGGGGACCTTGGTTGGTTTACTGAACGGCGTTATGATCACCTACGGCAATATGCCGCCTTTTATCGCAACGCTCGGCACCATGACGGCAGTACGCGGCCTTTCGCTAACCTTAACGCAAGGCATCCCTATCAGCAGTTTGCCCGCTTCGTTCACGATAATCGGCACCGGCTCTACTTTGGGCATTCCTAATCCTGTTATTATTATGCTGGCACTTACGATATTTTTTGCGTTTGTGTTGTCAAGAACAACCTTAGGCCGGTATGTGTACGCTGCAGGCAGCAACATGGAAGCTGCACGGTTGTCCGGCGTTGATACCAAGAAAGTGGTTACTATGGTGTACGTTATTTCAGGCTTTTTGGCCGCCTGTGCAGGACTCATTTCTGCAGCCCGTATTATTTCAGCGCAGCCTGCTGCCGGAGAAGGGTATGAGCTTGATGCCGTTGCCTCTTCGGTTATCGGAGGTGTCAGTTCTCTAGGCGGCGAAGGTATGATAGGCGGTACATTTATAGGCGCTTTTGTCATAGGCGTGTTGCGCAACGGCTTGAACTTAATCGGTGTTTCTCCGTTTATTCAAAAAATTGTCATAGGCTGTGTTATTGTCGGCGCAGTATTCTTTGACCGCATTAAACGGAAAAAGCATTAATGGGCAATTCGCAAAAAAAATCAATAAGGCTTTTTGCGAATTGCCTGACGAGTTTTTCATAAGTCATTGATACATAAAGACTTATGAAAAACATCGCACGCAATCTTAAAGAGCAGCGGCAAAAAATCCAATAAGGCTCTTTGCTGTTGTATAGCTATCTTACTGGGAGGTAATGATGAACAAAAAATGGTTGGCGCTACTGATAGCGCTCTGTTTTGCAAGTGTCGGTACTGCTATTGCAGGAGGCAGAGGGGAAGCTGCGAGCGGCAAGCTGAAAATCAGCTTGATCACGATGGATTCAATCGATGAACACTGGCTGAAAGTAAAAGCCGGAGCGGAGAAAAAAGCGGCTGAGCTGGGGAATGTTGCATTGACGTTTGCAGCGCCTGCAGGAAAGGTGGATGCAAATGCGCAGCTGCAGCTAGTAGAGGATGCGATCACCAAGCAAACACAGGCGATTATTTTAGCGCCGCTCCATGCAGAGGCGCTTATTCCGGGCGTTGAAAAGGCGAAAGCTGCGGGTATACCGGTTATTCACGTTGACTGTGCGGTAAATAAGCCGATTTATGATGCGTTTTTTGCCACTGATAACGGCGGCGCTGCCCGTTTAGCCGCTGATGAGCTTGCAAAACGCATCGGCGGAAAAGGTAAAATTGCTATTGTCAACGCACAAGCAGGAGCCAGTACCACAATGCTCCGTGAAAATGAGTTCCGTGCACAAATTAAAGAAAAGTATCCCGATATTGAAATTATCGGTGTGCAGTATTCTGACGGAGACAAAACCAAGGCTTTGAATCAAGCGCAGGATTTTATGGTGGCTAACCCTGAGCTGAAAGGTTTTTACGGATGCAATGAAGGCTCTTCAGTAGGAGTAGGTCAGGCAGTGTTGCAAGCAGGAAAGGCCGGCCAGATTATAGTGGTTGGTTTTGACTTTTCTAACGACACTAGGGCTCTTATCGAACAAGGTGCAATGCAAGCCACGATGGTCCAAAATCCTTTTGTGATGGGTTACGAAGGGCTCGCCGCTGCGGTTGCCTGTATACAAGGCGAGAAAATGAACGGCAAAACCGTTGACACCGGTGTAACCGTCGTTACTAAAGACAACCTCGCTTCCGTTAAATAGCCCTGTTCGATAACTGTCGTTGTCGAACAGGACGCGCGAGTTCTAAATCGTGCAAATAGTGGGTTTATTTTCAGCCGCTGAAATAGCGCGATCATCAGCTGATAGCGAATTTTGGCAAAGCCAAAATATCGCTTCTGTCTATAGCGACCGCCATCCTGAAGCGGTGGTGAACTGCCTGAGTTTGCGCAGAACCACCTCAGGATGGTGGAGGCATAAAACAGCAACGACGTTTCACAAAAATCACATTTTTGTGAAACTCGCAAGGCAATTTACAACACGGATGTTGTAAATTGCCGATGTCGCTTAGTAACGTATGCGCGGAACGCGCATCAATGCAGCAGTTTCCAAAGTTCACACTTTGTTCAACTGTTGCATGTTAAGGTGCGATTTAGAACTCGCATTTTAAGGTAGCCTGTTCTGAAACTGAAGTTTCCGTGCCAGGTCTAATAATTGGACATCTGCAAAAAAACTTGGTGGGTTTTTAGAGGTCCCTTAAATAAGCATTTATGCTGGCAGCTGCTTTTCTGCCTTCGCCCATAGCGAGGATGACGGTAGCCGCTCCCAGCACAATATCGCCGCCCGCCCATACTCTTTCGATACTGGTTTGCTGGTTTTCGTTTACGATAATAGTGCCGTGCTTGGTAACCGTCAGGCCTTGCACTGTTTGTGCCATAAGCGGATTTGAACTATTGCCAAGCGCAGTAATCACAGCATCAACGGGGATACGGTGCTCAGTGTTCGGTATGGGTTCAGGGCGGCGGCGACCTGATTCATCCGGCTCACCGAGTGCATACGAGAGCACTTCTATTGCACACACTTTGCCTTCGCTGTCTCCGATTATGCGGGTAGGATTTTGCAAAAAGCAGAATTCCACGCCCTCTTCTTCCGCATGGGCTATTTCTTCTGCGCGGGCCGGCATTTCTGCACGAGTCCTTCGGTAAATGCAGTATACTTTTTCAGCCCCAAGCCGGTAACCCATGCGCGCAGCGTCCATCGCTACGTTGCCACCTCCGATTACCGCAACGGTTTTTGCCGGATACAGGGGTGTGTCTGCCTTATCTTCTTGATAGGCTTTCATCAAGTTTGCCCGTGTCAAATATTCATTGGCGCTGAACACTCCAATGAGGTTTTCCCCTTCAATATTCATGAAATTAGGTAGCCCTGCTCCCGTACCGATAAAAGCCGCATCGAAGTGTTCTTCGTGCAATAGCTGCTCGAGCGAGGCTGTTCTGCCTACCAGGAAATTCGGTTTAAATACGATCCCCATTTTTTTTAGGTTTTCTACTTCTTGAGCCACAATCGACTTGGGCAAGCGGAATTCAGGAATACCGTACACCATCACACCGCCCATCTTATGAAACGTTTCAAAAACGGTAACGGCATGCCCTGCACGGCGTATATCCGCAGCGGCAGTAAGACCTGCCGGGCCTGAACCGATAATCGCAACTTTTTTACCGGTTTCAGCTGCAATAGAAGGAAGGGTTATGCTATTATTATTGCGCTCCCAATCCGCTACAAAGCGTTCGAGCCTGCCGATTGCAACAGCCTTTTCAATATCTTTGTGCATTTTGCCGACGGTGCACTGCGCTTGGCATTGTTTTTCCTGCGGGCACACCCGCCCGCAAATGGCAGGAAGCAAATTGGTAGTTTTAATAGTGTCAACCGCCTGCTTAAAATCGCCGTTCTGAATGCAGGTGATGAATTCAGGGATTGGCACTCCCACCGGGCAGCCTGCCACACACGGCTTATTTTTGCAGTTCAGGCAGCGTTCCGCTTCTATCCGCGCCTGTTCTTCGGTGTACCCAATGGCAACTTCATCCATAAGCCGCGCCCGTTTTTTGGGGTCGAGCACCGGCATTTCCTGTACCGGGATGGCAGCACGGTCTTTCATTTTGAGGGGCTTTGTTTGTAATGCAGCCCATGTTTGCTTTGCGGCATTTGCAAGATTATCAGCATCATGCTGGTTTATCGGGCAGTTTGTAGTAGTGCACATAGGGAATCCTTAATGGAACCTCGAAAAACTTCAGTTTTTCGAGGTTTTCTTTGATTTTCTTTTGCGATGTTGCGATACAAACGGTACATCCTTGTACCGTTTGTATCTTCAAGTT
>JBQNBR010000056.1:0-13534 GCA_052169815.1 Treponema sp. | reverse complement strand
ATTTAGATTGCTTGCCTCTTAGTACGCCGGATACCATCTCTCTTCATATCCCATATCTGAAAAAGATATTCGGGCAACCACATTAAAATGAGTACTATAGTCTATATACAAAAATTCTCATGTGTTTTTCTGAAGATTATCCAGGGAAATCAATTTTTGAAAAATGACACCGCAATCGAATGTATTTTATGATGTTTTTATAAAAAAACAGGACGTTTTCCAACATTTTTCTCATATTTTCAACTTTAAAATCTGTGAAAAGGGCAAAAATTGATTTCCCTGAAGATTATCAGGTATATATTGCGGTTTTTAAGCGTTTTTATTATACTAAAGCCTTACTAAACCTCAAGCTTTAGAGGTTCCCATTATTTGTTAATATACTGCTATGTGAAAAATAAAGGAGCGTTGTATGTTTCCTGAAAATTTACCAATTCAAGAAATATCATTACAGATTATTTTTTCAGTTGGTATTATTTTGATTGCTGCAAAATATTTTGGTCTTCTTGCAAAGAAAATAGATTGTCCTCAAGTTGCGGGTGAAATTGTTGCGGGCCTTTTGTTAAGATATTTGCCTTTTTTTCATCATTTTGGAGGCATTGAGCCCGATATCATATATCGTGAAACTAATCAATTTATTGGGTTTATGTCGGAGATTGGCGTTATTTTGATTATGTTTTCTGCCGGTTTAAGTACAAACTTAAAGTCGTTAATTAAATCGGGAGTAAAATCAACGATTATAGCTGCCTTTGGGGTCCTCGTGCCGCTTGTTGCCGGTACGATAATGGCGCTCTGCTTTTGGGGGTTTGATGGATTTGGTACGGATAATTTTTATCAAGCACTTTTTATCGGAACTATTCTCACGGCAACTTCTGTCAGTATTACCGTTGCTGCATTAAAAGAGCTGGGTAAAATTAATTCCGAAGTAGGGCAGACGATTATCAGCTCCGCCATTATAGATGATGTATTCGGAATTATCGTATTAACTGCTGTGCTGGGGGCAAGTTCTGGCAGCGGGGATTACCTAGAATTAATCTTTAAAACGATTGCTTTTTTTATTGTAGCATTTGTGGTAGGGCTGATTGTTTATCATATTTTTAAATGGTATGATAACCGTCACCCACACTGTCACCGTATTCCAATCTATGGCCTAGGGATTGCACTCATTTTTTCTTATTGTGCGGAGGAATTTTTCGGTATTGCTGATATAACGGGCGCGTATGTTGCGGGTGTTATTTTTTGTAATTTAAATGATGCCACCTATATGGAACAAAAAATCGATGTGAACTCTTATATGTTTTTTAGTCCTCTTTTCTTTGCGAGCATTGGCCTTAAAACCGATATCAGTGGAATGACGACCACCCTTTTATGGTTTTCTGTTGCTTTTGTTCTTATTGGCTGTATATCAAAAATTATCGGCTGCGGAGGAGTATCCTTGCTTATGGGATTTAAACGGAAAGAAGCCCTGCAGATTGGACTTGGTATGATGGTACGGGGAGAAGTTGCCTTAATTGTTGCACAAAAAGGGCTCACCGCCGGTATGGTAAAAGCTGAATACTTTACTCCAGTCATTGTACTGATTATTGTTTCCTCTATGCTTGTCCCTATTTTCTTAGGAAAAGCATTTGCACACAAACAAGCTACCACTGTGTAAAAAACTGCCAGTGCAATGCTGGTAAAAAAGATCGCTTCCCTTGCGTATTTTGATATAATGTTCGTGCAAAAGGATGTAGCAATGAAAAAAATTGCAATTATTACGGGCGCTAGTGCGGGCATGGGCTATGATTTTGCGCTCATGCTGCATTCTTTTTTCACCGTTGATGAGCTTTGGCTTTTAGCGCGGCGGAAAGATAGGCTTACTGCTATCGCAGCAGAGATTGCAAAACAAGAAGCTGCTCCGGTAGTGCGTGTGGAACCAATGGATATCGCAGGCAAAACCGGTATAAAAAACTTTGCCGCTATGCTCGAAGCGGAAAAAGCCGTATGTGATGATTTTGTTATTACACTATTGGTGAATAATGCAGGTTTTGGTACCTATGGGCCGTTTGAAGAAACAGAACTTGAACGTGAAATTGACATGATTGAGCTGAATTGTGTTGCGCTTACGGGATTTTGTGGAGCAGTATTGCCTTTTATGGCGGCCGGTTCAGTTATTATAAATACAGCAAGCCTTGCCTCATTTATGCCGCTTGGCAATTTTGCTGTCTATGGGGCAACCAAAGCCTTTGTATTAAGTTTTTCTATTGCACTTGCAGCAGAGCTCAAAGATAAAGGCATTAGAGTATGTGCATTATGTCCAGGTTCTGTAAGTACAGAATTTGCCAATGTTGCCTCAGGCGGGGTACGGAAAGAGGTGCTGCATGGGCTTTCAAGCCGTATGGTCGTTATGCACTGCTTAAAAAATGCAGTAAAAGGTAAACGCATAATCATTATGACTCTTAAATGGAAAATTACTGCATTTTTGAGCCGCCTACTGGGGAGGTATATCTGTGCAGCGTACACCTTCCGTTATTGTAAGCGTCCACACCATGCTACTCATCAACGCCAGCAATGACCGCCTAACATGTGTGCACATCTCTCGAAAACGTTCTCTGATGTGTTTTCCTCGACCTTTTGAACATCATTTGATTGACCATTATCAGAGTATTCGTATATAATTCTTTTGGGTTCCCTATGAATATGGAACAAAGAGGCGGTACATGCAGAGTGCTAAAACGACAAAACGATTTTCATTGCGGAAAAACTTATCGGTATTTTTGGGTTATTGATTGCAGCGGCTTCGCTTATTGAGGGAGCTCTTGCAGTCCGCACGGCACGTCAAGCGGTAACTGAAAAAGTTGAGACGCATCTCATCGATAAAGCCAGTGACGTTGCTGAGGTAGTTGACGGAAAAGTAGATGCGTTATTTCAATTTCTTGAAGGTATAGCCCGTATGCCGTTATTAACTGATTCTAATCGGTCGAATGCTGAAAAAACAGCGCAGCTTAAAATTGAGGCAGCTTTTAATGATCAAATAATGGAACTGGATATAACCGATATGCAAGGCCATCGATATAAAAGCGATGGTTCTATTGTTAATGTTACAGATAGAGATTGGTTCCATGCTGCTCTACAGGGAAAAAATTACTTTTCTGAACCTTTGCTTTCTCGTGTATATAAGGATAAATTGGTGGCAGTTGTTGCCGTTCCTATTTATGATAATAACCGTACTATTATTGGGTGTCTTGCCGCCAATGTGGATGGATTTTGGCTTTCCAATCAAATTAAGGATATTTTGGTTGGACAAACCGGATATTGTTATGTATTAGGTTTTACTGGCACTACTGTAGCTTCAAAGCTGACTGATAGAGTTGAAAAAATGGAAAATTCGGTAAAAGATGCGGATCCAAGCCTTCGTTCTCTTGCAGCTTTTGAAAAAGTAGCGGTGGAAATCGATGCTTCTTCAATTGGTTTTTATGACTATAGAGGGATTAGTAAGATTGCCTCCTTTGCAAAAATGCAAACAACTAATTGGACTGTTATTGTTACTGCGCCGTATGATGAATTCATGGGAAGTATCGAAAACTTAAGCCGTGCGCTTTTGGGTATTGGTATCGTTATTTTGGTTGTAGCGCTCATTATTGTTTATGTTGTTGCGCATAAAATTGTGCAGCCTATTCAAACGGTTGTATCTGCGTTGAAGAATATTGCACAAGGTGATGGAGATTTAACAGTACGGTTACCGGTGTACGGCAATGACGAAGTTACTGATATGTCTGAGTATTTTAACGAAACAATTGGAAAAATTGGAACATCAATTCAATCGGTAAGTGTAAATAGTAGTATTATGGGAGAAATCGGCAATGATCTTGCTTCCAATATGACTGAAACGGCAAGTGCTGTGCACCAGATCAGCGCAAATATCGACGGTGTAAAACAGCAGGCGCTCACTCAAGCAGCAAGCGTTACGGAAACGGCTGCTACAATCGAAGAAATTGTCCGGACGATTAAGCAGCTAAACAATAGTATAGAAATTCAGGCTGCAAGCGTTGCACAATCTTCCGCTTCGGTTGAACAAATGGTTGCAAATATTGCGTCTATTGGTCAAACGCTGGATAAAACCGATACGGTTATTAGAAATCTTACTACTGCTACTGGTGATGGCAAAGATACGCTGGTAACTTCGAATAGTGTAACGCAAAAGATTGCAGAAGAATCTGGCAGCCTTTTGGAAGCTTCAACCGTTATTCAGCACATCGCTTCGCAGACAAACCTTTTAGCAATGAACGCCGCAATAGAGGCGGCTCATGCGGGGGAAGCTGGTAAGGGCTTTGCGGTTGTCGCAGATGAAATCAGAAAGCTGGCAGAGGAATCGGCAATGCAGGGAAAAACTATCACAGCGACACTTAAAACGTTGAGCGGTGAGATTGAAACCTTGTCTGCTTCTTCAAAAACGGTAGAAGATAAGTTTACTGCTATTTTCTCCCTTGCCGAACAAGTGAAGGACATGAGCGACCACCTCACTGAAGCGATGGAGAGCCAGGAAAATGGCAGCAAGGAAGTACTCGTTGCCATTAAAAACATCAATACGGTAACAACGGAAGTCCAATCAGGTTCTGAAGAAATGCTGAAAGGTGGGTAGGGCGTTGCCGTAGAAATGCAGAAGCTCGATGGCCTTACCCGCGTCATCACCGAAAGTATGAACGAAATGGCCTCAGGGGCGGTGCAAATCAGTAATGCCATACAGGAAGTCAATGACATTACACAGCAAAACAAACACAGTATCTCAAATCTTGCTCATGAGGTAGGAAAATTTAAAATTTAGCCACGAATATAGATGCGGTGAAATTCTTTCTAAAGATCATTTTTCGCTGCATCATCTTTGCTTTTTCATTACACTTTAAACTGCTGGATCTCAGTAGCAAGGTTATCAATATTATTACTATTCTTGAGTACAAAGGTATGCATCTGTTGAATAGCGGTCCTTACATAATCAGTACTCTCAACTACGGCGTTCATCCTGTTTATAATCAGCATGGTTACATTGCTAAGCTTTTCCATTTTTTCGGCAATTTCTTTGCTATCAGTACGCATTCCAGCGGATTCGTTTTTTATTTCCTCAATGACGGTATTGATAATTTGGATGGCAGAATGAACCTCCTGACTGCCACGGTCTTGTTTTCTCATGGCATCGACTATATTGGTTTCTTGCTTTGAGACTTCTTTTACTAAATCGTACACGTGTTCGAATGTTTTTTCTGCGCCTGTGCCTGCAACGATGATATTTTCGATGATGGTAAGCGATTCGGTCATTACTTTGCCTATCTGCTTGCCTTGTACATTTGATTCTTCTGCAAGTTTCCGTATTTCATCAGCAACTACTGCAAAACCTTTGCCTGCTTCTCCTGCGTGCGCAGCTTCAATAGCAGCGTTCATAGCTAATAGATTGGTTTGACTTGCAATGTTTTGAATCACTTTGCTTGCCTCAAGAAGAGAGTCCGATTTTTCCGCTATTTGCTTGACAATTTCATTTGCTGCTTTTGCTCCGTTTTTCCCAATTGACGTTTGTTCATACACTTCTGTTATGAGCGTGTTATTATTTTCCAGCATCAGGGTTACGCCACTTATGTTTTCTGCAATCTTTTCCATGATAGACGAGGATTGTACTACCCGGGACGCATGCGCTTGAATCGTTTCATTTAAATTTTCTATAGCGTGTATGATTTGTTCAACTGTTGCAGTTGTTTCTGAAACACTGGAAGCTTGTACGGCAATTTGTTGTTTAGCGTCCGTAATATTGCTAGTAATGCCATGCACCGCGTTTGAAGTTTTAGTCATGTGGGTAGAAAGTTCCTCTCCGGAAACTTGCATCATTTTGGTATTTTCTTCAACTGATTTTATCGCGCCTCCAATTTTTTCGATCGTTTGATTAAAGTACGTTGACATATCCGTTATCTCGTCATTTCCTAATAAAGGGAGCCGTATGGTTAAATCGCCGTCTCCTTTTGAAATGTTTTTTAAGGCTTCGACAGCGTTTCGAATAGGGAGTACCATTTTAGTGGATATAAAATAGATAATGATGATCGCACAAATTTCTATAGCAATGCCTATGATAATCATCCGTAGCCGCAACGTTTTTATCGTACCAGTAAATTCTTGTACTGGCGCTTTTATTATTACATTCCAGTTTGCTTGGTTGAGCGGAGCATGCAAAGCTATCCATGACTGGCCTTTGAAGTCATAATAATCGGTTTGAAGCGTAGGGTCTTTCAAGATTTTTGTGGTAATGGTAGCGGAAGACACCGCATCAACAACCACGCTGCTTTCTAACTTTTCTTTCATATGCGTTTGGTTTTTACCAGCAATTGTTGTTCCCCGTTCATCAATGATATAGCAGCCTCCTGTTTTTCCTACGACAATGTCTTTCACACATGAAGAAAGCCATAGGCCATCCGCATGAGCGATTAACACACCGGTGATTGTGTGGTTATCATCGTATATGGGAACGGCGAACTGCATAACCAGAGACTGGTCGGTTTCATGCAGGTGTGGCGAGCTTACAAACCGTTCTCCTTTAGATGCTGTTTGGAACCATGCTTGCGATGCAGCATTTGCAGACTGTCTATCGGAATACTGTACGAAGCCGGTTAGGTCGCATAAACCGAACAGCTTTATGTTTTTATTACGGGCAATGTGTTTGGTAAGCTGCTCTATTTTTTCTTGATGCGATATTTCGGTATGGGCAATATACGGCATGGTGGCGAACTGTTCCAACATAAGGAAGAAATAGTTGATCCGATCATCGATGATGGCCGCTACATCAGTAGCCTTATCTCTCAGGTGATCAGTGATTTTTTCTTTCACTGCTTTGCGAGCAAGTTTTACGGATTGAGTAATTTCTGCTGTTGAAGTGAGAATAATAAGCATGCCAAAAATAAGAATTAATTTTTTCCTTATCGACTGCCTTTTTTTCACTTCATTATTGTGTATATCTCTTATGCTGCGCATCCTACCTCCTCCTCGTTACTCTTTGTAACTATACTATATGCAGCGTTGTTTACTTATTGTTGGCTATGGGATTACGATGGCGGCATAGTAACAATTTGACTTTTTAGAATACGTCAGAATGTAAACACGCGTACTATTGTGAAAGTTACTCTATCAAAAAAGAAATATATTTTATAGTCTGTTATAGTATTGATACGGTAAAGGAGGTGTACGATATGCATAATAAAAAGTGTGTTTTTTTTCAAAAACTTAAAAAATTGAGCCTCATCGGTCAGATATGGGGTATCATGTCCTTGGTGATTTTACTGGGGATTGTCATTAGTATGGTATTTGTTGTGCATAGTTTGAGTGGTAGAGTATGGAGGCAAACAGAGCTTGATTTTTTATCTCAGAACAAGAAATATGCTTCGGTGGTAACTTCACTACTTGAAAAGCGGGAAATACTTCTTAAAGCAATCGCGTCTGGTTTTGCATTTAATCAGCTGGATGATGAACGTTTTGTGGAGACATTAAAATATTACGATAAAAACTATGATGAATTGAGTACCTTGTATGCGGGATTTAATAATAGAAAACACTTGGATTCTGCATGGATTGCTTCACCTGAATATGATCCGAGAACGAGAGATTGGTATAAAGGGGCGAGAGCCAATAACGGATTGTATATTACAGACGTATATGTAGATGCAAATACAGGAAAGCCAATGGTAAGTCTCGGTGTTCCGTTTAAGGTAGATGAACAGCTTTTGGGAGTACTGGCGACCAATATGGATACAACTCGTATTAACACTGTGATTACTCATGACAAAAACGATGAAGCGACGCTGTTTGTTATTACAGAAGATGGAAAGTTTTTAGTCCACGATACCTATAAGCTTGACGATATCATTTTTGAGGTTGAACATAAATCTTATGCAGAATTAGGAAAGATGATCGTAAGTGCTGATGTCAATAAGGGAAAGCTTAGAATAAACGGGAGAAAGATATTTTTTTGTAGTATGAAAATACCTGGCACTAAATGGTTTATTGTCTCTATGCGCTCTACCGTTGATTTATTTAAAAGCGCGGAACATGTAATTTTTAGATTATTTTTTATTTCCATTGTATTTTTTGTAGTATTCAGTGTTATTATATTTACCATTTTATCGGTAAATATAAAGCCTATAAAACATACAGCTCTCGTGTTAAAAGATATTTCGGAAGGTGCGGGTGATTTAACGGCGCGGCTGCCTGAAAAGGGGAGTGGAGAAATCAGTGATTTATCCCGTTATTTTAACCAGACGATGGAAAAAATACGCAGTGTAATCGAATCAATAGGGAATAATTTGGGGAAAATGCAGGGTATTGGACAAAATCTTGCAAATAATATGAAAGAAACTACCGGTACCGTTCATCGTATGAGCACCAATATTGATGGCATAAAAGGGCAAACGTTAACGCAAGGGAGCAGGGTTGCGGAAACTTCAGCGACTGTTGAGCAGATTATCAAAACAATCAAACAGCTGAATGGAAGCATTGAGAACCAGGCGGTGAGCGTTGCAAAGTCTTCTTCTGCTATTGAGCAAATGGTCGCCAATATTAGTTCTATTACAGATACGCTTGAAAAAACCGATGAGGCGATTAAAAATCTTGCTTCCGCTACTGAAGCTGGAAAATCTACCATCGCAACTTCTAACAGTATAGCGAAACAAATTGCCGAAGAATCAGGAGGGTTATTGGAGGCGAGCAGTGTTATTCAGCATATTGCAAGCCAAACCAACCTGCTTGCAATGAACGCGGCTATCGAAGCTGCCCATGCAGGGGAGGCGGGCAAGGGCTTTGCGGTTGTTGCCGACGAAATTCGTAAACTGGCAGAAGAATCAAGCGTACAGGGTAAAACCATCACGGCTACTTTGAAAACGCTTTCCGGAGAAATTGAAACATTATCGAGTGCATCGAAAACAGCAGAAGATAAATTCAATGCTATTTTTACGCTATCAGAGCAAGTAAAGAGCATGAGCGTTCGTTTGATGGAAGCGATGCAGGAACAAGAACACGGCAGTGAAGAAGTATTAACGGCCATGCAGCATATTAATGCTGTTACTGCTCAGGTAAGCGATGGCGCTGGAGAAATGCTGCGGGGTGGAGAAAATATTGCAGAAGAAATCAAACAGCTTGACAGCTTAACCCATGTTATCACTGATAGTATGAATGAAATGGCGCGTGGAGCAATGGAGATAAATAATGTAGTACAGGAGGTGGATGCAATCACCCAAACAAATAAACAAAGCATTGATAATTTGGCGAAAGAAGTTTCTCAATTCAAAGTATAGGAAACCGCAAAAAAACTACCAACTTATAGCTTTCTGGAATTGCTTTGAACAGGGGGAGGGTACATACTTGCAAAAGTGCGTGTAGTATACTGCAATATAACGGATAGTTTTTTATTCGCATAAAAATTATGGGCAGGGAAATCAATTTTTACCCTTTTCACAGATTTTAAAGTTGAAAATATGAGAAAAATGTTGGAAAACGTCCTGTTTTTTTATAAAAACATCATAAAATACATTCGATTGCGGTGTCATTTTTCAAAAATTGATTTCCGTGAATTATGGGGGTGGAGGCTTGACAAAGCATGAAATGTTTATATATCATCTAACTCTCCTCTAAATTTAGAATGTTAGTTATGTACAGTTACTTTACCGTCTTGACAGTATTATTACCCATTACCTATTAATTTTTCAGGAGGTGCGCAATGAAAAAACGATTTTCACTTCGTTATAAACTCATTTTAATTTTCGGGTTATTGATCACGGTAGCGTCACTGGTTGAAGGCTTCCTCGCGGTTAAAACTGCACGAAAAGCGGTAACTGAAAAAGTAGCAGCACATCTTACGGATACGGCGGGAGACGTAGCTGAAATCATTGATGGTCATATTCTTTCGTTTTTTCAATTTCTTGAAGGAATTGCCCGTATGCCTCAATTACGCGATCCGACTATTCCGTATTCTGTAAAACTCGATTTTCTAAAAAAAGAAGCGGCATTTAATGACCGTATTGTCTATTTGCAACTAGGCGACACACAAGGCACCACCTATACCACCAAAGGGACGGTGGAAAATGCTCATGCATCGTGGTTTCAAGCGGCAGTACAAGGTGGAAAAGGAATTTCTGACCCGTTCTCTTCTGTTTTTGATAAGAAGTTCTTAATTATTTTATCTGTTCCGATATATGATGATCAGCATCAGGTAGTTGGAACGTTGGATGCGGCGCTTGCAGCGCAGCAGCTGACTGATGATATTAAGAGTATCGTCATTGGTAAAACAGGGTATTGCTATATGGTAAATCGGACGGGGACAGTTATTGCTCATAAAATCTTTTCATTAGTAGAAGAGCAAGCAAATGCACAGCAAAGGGCAAAAACGGATAAAAAACATACATCCCTTGCAGCATTTGAAAAACAGGCGTTGCAAACTGAAGTTTCTTCAATAGGTTATTACGAATATAGTGGCGTTTCTAATATTGCTTCTTATGCTCATTTAAAAACGGTACCATGGACAGTAATCGTCAAAGCGCCGGTGGACGAGTTTATGAGGACAGTGAATGTTCTGAGCCTGACAATGAGTGTCATTGCTGTGGTTATTTTACTTATTGCGCTTGTTGTTATAGTTTTTGTTGCTCATACAGTAGTCAAGCCTATTCAAACCGCGGTGGGAGCCCTGAAAAATATTGCTCAAGGGGAGGGAGATTTAACCTTACGGCTTGCTCTTACCGGCAATGATGAAGTTACAGATTTAGCATATTACTTTAATCAAACTATTGAGAAAATAAGAAACTCTGTCAAAGCAGTTGGGCTGAATACCAATACCATGAAAACTATTGGGTCTAAACTTGCTGTCGACATGACTGAAACAGCGAGTGCAGTGCACCAAATCAGTGCTAACATTGACGGAGTTAAACAACAAGCGCTCACACAAGCGGCCAGCGTAACTGAAACAGCTGCTACCATCGAAGAAATTGTTCGTACCATTAAGCAGCTCAATAACAGCATTGAGCTACAGGCTGGCAGTGTTGCGCAGTCTTCTGCCTCAGTAGAACAAATGGTTGCTAATATCGCTTCCATTGGACAAACGCTCAGTAAAACTGATGCAATCATTAAAAGCCTTACCACGGCAACCGGTGATGGTAAGGAGACGCTCGTAACCTCTAATATGGTAACACAGAAAATTACAGAAGAGTCCGGAGCGCTTATGGAAGCCTCAAGTGTTATTCAGCACATCGCCAGTCAAACCAACCTGCTTGCGATGAACGCTGCCATCGAGGCCGCTCATGCAGGAGAAGCCGGCAAGGGTTTTGCTGTGGTTGCTGATGAAATCCGTAAACTTGCAGAAGATTCGGCAATGCAGGGAAAGACCATCACTGCTACGCTTAAAACCTTGTCTGGCGAAATTGAAACGCTCTCTGCTGCCTCCAAAACGGTGGAAGAAAAATTTAACGCAATTTTTACCCTTGCCGAACAGGTAAGAGCAATGAGTGGCCATCTGACCGAAGCGATGGAGAGTCAAGAGAACGGCAGTAGAGAAATGTTGACCGCTATTAAAAATATCAATACGGTAACAACGGAAGTACAGGCGGGCTCTGAAGAAATGCTGAAAGGCGGGCAGGGGGTTGCCGATGAAATGCGCAAGCTCGATGGTCTTACCCGCGTTATCACGGAGAGCATGAATGAGATGGCCTCAGGAGCTGTACAAATCAGCAACGCTGTGCAGGAAGTGAGCGAGATAACCCAGAAGAACAAGCAGCGCATTGAAAATCTTGCAGAGGAAGTTGCAAAGTTCAAAGTCTAATCTTTGTATTTGCTTTACGGTTGTCTCTTTTTAGAGGATGAGGTATAGGTACAAAATCGACACCCCCGACGTAGCGCGTCAGAGTACAGTTTGGCTTTCACCCTTTGTTATGGCGCAGTAAGTGAATAAGCTTTTTGATGCCTATACTATTGAACAAAAACACGTTACGATTGAAAATCTGACTATTCATCCGCGCTATGCTTACCGATCTGATGTCCCTCAATTTCTGTATTATGAAATTGAGCAGCATATCTCTGTCCTCATTACCCGTTTGGAAAACTATGAACCGTTTTTAACCGCTTTACTCAATAACGGCATTGATAGAATTACCGATGTTCGATTCTTTGCGCAGGATGTTAAAAAATACAAAAATGAAGCGCATAGTGCTGCGATACAGGCAGCGGAGGAAAAGGCTTTGCTTTTGTGCGCTGCTTCGGAAAGTAATGGCAAAAAATGTACTCTTGGGAAGGTGCTTCGTATTGCAGAAGTGCCTTTATATTCTTATGGCGATAGCTATAATGCGGTGGCACAGAATAGAATTGCGTATGCGAAATCTGCGGATGAAGGGATGTCGGATGCGGTGAGCGCTCCAATTGGAAAAATCAGATTTGATGCACGGGTAGAGATGGTATTTGAATTACACGATTAAGGTTTGTATACGAATCTGATATCCGATGCGGTACGGCGTAGCAATGATTACCGTTTATTCTTTGATACCGTCACAAGGTATTTTGGAACTGCCAAAGAGGGTGGAAACATGCTGTATTGAGGTGGTCAGGTTGTGTGAGGCGTCGGTATGCATAAAATGACGGTAGAAGAAGAGGTTCGTTTAGTCGATTTGATGATCAATGTATATGCGGCTGCGCATCGGGATGATCGAGCGCGCTCTGATGCCAAGGTGCTGGATACGGAGGCCTTAAAAGCCTATGCGCATAAGCGGATTGAACAGTGTCGGTATCGTAGCGCGCGGGAAAAGCCGTTTTGCAATGTGTGTCCTGTACATTGCTATAAGCCTGAGATGAGGCAGCAAATCCGATCGGTAATGCGTTATAGCGGCCCGCGTATGTTATTTCGTCACCCGGTTCTGAGCCTGATGCATCTTATCGGCACCATTCGCAGCAAGAAGCGTATTTCCATAAACACTAAACAGGTACATCTTCCGGTGTTGGGTGTCGGGCCGGTGTGTATTACAATAATGATTGCCTGTACTGTTGCTGGTATTGCGTTGGTACAATTCGATATGCTTACAAGCGGACAGGTGAGTAGCGTGATTCCTTTTGTCGTTGCAGGGAGTTTATGCATCGTAGGCGGTATTGCACTGTGGTGCGCTGCGGTGTTTGGTGCCCGTATCGACATTAAAATAAAATCGAATCAGCTTGTAACCGGCGGCGTTTATGCCCTGGTGCGTAATCCGATTTATTCCGCGTTTTTATATATCTGTACTGGTGCGCTGTTATGTTGCAGGAATTGGTATGTATTGATTTTGCCGCCGCTCTTTTGGCTGTACCTCACTGTGTTTATGAAGCTGACGGAAGAAAAATGGCTTACCGAACGCTTTGGAGAGAAATACGTAGCGTATTGTAAACGGGTCAACCGCTTTATTCCATGCAAAAGATACTGATTTACAAGTTAGGCGGACGGCTTTACTAGAGCCGCTTTGGGATAGGAGAAACTATGGCACGGGCAAGAAATAAAGATGATTTACTGAAATTCGCTACGGAGAAT
>JBQNBR010000055.1:0-13573 GCA_052169815.1 Treponema sp. | reverse complement strand
AGCCTTGCGCAAAAGAATGCGGAACGGGCATGTATGATTGCAGGTAGAGCTTTGCAGCGCGTTGGAAAAGACAACCGTATTCCGCGCCCTGATTTTATCAAAGCGGATGTTACGGAGCTTACGGCCCCCTATCCCGAAGGAGTGTTGCTCTCTAATCCGCCCTATGGAGAGCGGCTGGGGAGCGAACAGGAGGCAGCGGCCTTATATGAGCAAATGACGGGGCTTCCTCGTGAATTTGAAAAATGGCGTATGGGATTTATCACCGATAAACCTATTTTTGCTGAAATTTTTGAGCAAAAAGGCATTACCCTAAAAAAGCGGCCATTAAAAAGCGGTAACCTTGATACCTGCTTGTACAGTGTCGAAAATACGCTGCCTCATTGAGCGGTGAATAAGGATGCTAATGAGTGCCCCTAATCTTCAAACACAACTTTTATCGATGCGTGATGAAGAATACAAGCGTTTTAATGCAAAATTGATTCCAACCGTTGATAAAAAAACGATGATCGGTATTCGAGTGCCGGTATTACGGAAGTTTGCAAAAACTTTTTTTAAAACGCAGCCCGATCAAGCATCGGCTTTTATGGGAACGCTTCCTCATGTATATTTTGAAGAAAACAATCTCCATGCGTTTTTTATCGAGTGTATGCAGTCTTTTGAAGAAGCGGTGCAGAAAACAGAGCTTTTTTTACCGTTCATAGATAACTGGGAAACCTGCGATCTGTTTTTACCGACGGTATTCAAAAAGCATCGGGATGAGTTGTACCACTATATTCGCCGGTGGCTACAATCAGAGCACTGTTATACCGTCCGGTATGCAATCGGCTTATTGCTTTCCCTTTACCTTGATGCAGAATTTAAGCCCGATATGCTTGCGCTTGTTGCCGGTGTTGTTTCCGATGAGTATTATGTCAACATGATGATCGCGTGGTATTTTAGTATCGCTTTGGTGAAGCAGTATGCTGCTGCGGTACCTTATATTGAATCCAAACGGTTGAATACATTTACCCACAACAAAGCTATCCAAAAAGCGTGTGAAAGTCGTCGAATTGCGCCTGAAATCAAAGCGTATCTGAAAACTTACCTTGACAAAAAGATAAGAAAGTGATACTATACTCATGTTATTTAAGCTGACGTTACGCCAACTTAGCTCAGCTGGCCAGAGCACGTGATTTGTAATCTCGGGGTCTAGGGTTCGAATCCCTAAGTTGGCTTTTTTATGATTGGGGAGTTTCCCGAGCGGTCAAAGGGGGCAGACTGTAAATCTGTTGGCTCCGCCTTCCAAGGTTCGAATCCTTGTCTCCCCATTTTTTATAAAATGGATTAGTTAAAAAACAAACAAAGCCCGTACACTTTTTTACAGCCGTGAGCAATAAGGGCGTGAGCACATGCTTCGAGCGTTGCTCCGGTTGTCATCACATCATCAATTACAATCAATGCTTCTGGTACTCGTTTTGCTGATACAGTGATAGAATGCATGATATTATTCATGCGTTCGTTTCTGCTGAGCTGTTTTTGAGGAACTTTTCCGGTTCTCCTTAGGCAAGGATATAGGGCGATGTCGCTGCACGCTGCTATATGTCTACTGATATCCTGCATTTGATCCCATCCTTTTGAACGTAATTTGTTTGCACGGGGCGGAACCGGTACAATGGGAAGGCCGCGTAGTTCAGGCTGCTGCAGGATAAATGCCGCCAGTAAGGGGGCAAAAACAGCTGAAAAACTGCGTATGTTTTGATTTTTCCATGCAGGCATTAGTTTCTGCCCTAATCCGATATAGGGATACAATGCAAAAATACGGGTGCAAAAATGGGACGCGCTGGGGCTACTGTCTAGTTCACTCCCTCTGCATTCAGTGCAATAGGTTTGTTCGGAAATCAGGGGCCTTCCGCAATGGAGGCATCGGGAACTATTGTATAGCGGTGTACCTGCATCCTTTGTGTACGGCTTTAGCCCGCATTCGATACAATGAGGGCACAGAGGTAACGCTGTTTTGCTTGGCTGGTTGCATAACATACAGTATTGCGGGGATAAGAGCGCTGCATACATGCGGCGAACCAGTTGAGTGCTCTTTAACCATGTGGTGCGTATATTCATATAAGTACTATTCGTAGCGCTTACGTAAAACGGCTTGTATCTTGTGCAAGTGCTTACAAAATCTTTAATCTGTTTGCTCCGCCGAGCGGCGGTGTTGCTATTCATACGTATTTCTTTATGTTATACTCCCTGCTATGCATATCATAATTGTCGGCGCTGGTGTAACAGGTATAGAGTTAGCGCGTAGATTAATTGTTAAAAAACACACGGTTGTTTTGATTGAAAAAAATGAAGAAACAGCGCGCCATGCTGCTAACCGGTTGGATTGTGCTGTTACTCAAGCAAGCGGTAACGACCCGCAAGTATTAAAAGACGCGCATATTCATAAGACAGATGCCTTGGTTGCCGTTACCGATTCAGATGAGCTAAATATGATTATCTGCGGCGTAGTAGAATCGATGGCGCCTCAAGTGTTAAAAATAGCCCGGGTGCGTAATGAGAACTATGTTATGTCGCTTAATACGGTTCAGGAGCGGATGCTGGGGATTGATTTTCTCGTGCATCCAGACCAAGAGGCGGCGCAAGCTATTATGAACGCGGTTGAATATGGTGCTGTGAGCGACATCGTAGCTTTTGAAAATTCACCGTACCAGCTGATTTGTTTCACCATTGAAAAAGACAGCCAGTTTGACGGCCTTGCCCTACGCGATATACGTTCGGTTATACATCAAGATATTTCATTCGTTATTGTGTCTGTCGAAGAACAAGGGATAGCGAGCATCCCTTCAGGCCAAACGATGTTGCATACCGGTATGCGCATTTCGATACTATGCCTTCCTGCGGACATTGAGCAGTTTTATATGTTGGCGGGATGTGAAATCAAGCCGATTAAAAAAATTGCGCTTGTTGGGATCGGTAAAATAGGGTCCCGTGTTGCTTCAGCTTTAACCCATCGAAGGCCCTTTAGACTTTTCACCAAGCTATTTGGAAAGAGTTTAAAAGGTTATCAAGAGCTCAGTATTATCGATAAAAATAATGCTTTAGCAAAGTATGCTGCCGAAAACTATCCTGACGCTCAAGTGTACCGGGGCGATGTCACCGATGAATCCTTTATCGAAGAAATAAACCTGAAAAGTTTTGATTTAGTAATTACGGCGACGCAAAATTATGAACTTAATATGATAACCGCCACGTATTTTAAAACGCTGGGTATTCGGAAGACCATTACGTTGGTACAAAGTGCAACGATGTCCAATATTGCATATAAAATTGGTATTGACGTAGCTATCCCCTTTAAAGACGTTACCGTTGATACTATCATGAGCCATTTAGGCGGACGAAACTTGACAAGAATTCACACGATGGGTGGCGGCAGCCTTGAAATTGTAGAAATCACTATCGGTAATGAATCGGTGCTTGCAGGGAAAGCTTTGAAAGAAATCGCTCCCCATGGTATGTTTTTAATTCTACTTATCACTCACGAAGCGGTTTGCCGCATACCTGATGGAAATACGATACTGGCGGTGAACGATAAATTGGTTGTTATTACACAAGTTGCAGATAGTGATCAAATAATCAAAGAATTTGCTGGTGAAGAATGAAATTTATTAAATGTTTTACTATTATTTGTACTATTCTTTCTATCGTTGCAGGAAGTTTCCTTATACCGATTGTGGCTGCGGTAACCTATAGTGAATTCACTATTATTCCTGCCTTTGTCATTCCGATGGGAATCCTTTTGGTACTCACCGCTGCCCTTCTGTTTTTTATTAAAAAACGCCCGATGAGCCTCTCAACACGGGAGGGGATTATCCTTGTAGGTTCTGCATGGATTGCAGCTAGTTTGCTGGGGGCAGTACCCTTTATGCTTTCAGGTTGGGTACCTCAGTTTAGCGATGCTTTTTTTGAATCAGTTTCAGGTTTTACCACAACCGGAGCGACTGCGTTGCAAAACATAGAGCAATATCCTATGGCGTTACTAGTATGGCGTGCGCAAACGCATTGGCTTGGCGGTATGGGGATTGTTACCTTAACAGTTGCGCTCTTCCCTCTGCTGGGGGTTGGAGGATTTCAGCTGATAAAAAGTGAAACGAGCGGTGTAGATAAAGGTAAATTAACGGCAAAAATCACGCATACGGCAAAAGCGTTATGGCTTATTTATCTTGGTATGACTATTGTACAGACGGGCTTACTCATGTATGCCGGTATGCCGTTTTGGGATTCGTTGTGTCATAGTTTTTCTACATTAGGTACAGGGGGATTTTCTACCCGTAATCTGAGCATTGGCTATTACCAATCCTCAATGATCGATATCGTTTGTACGATATTTATGCTTTTAGCCGGCGTTAATTTTAGTGTGTATTTTCAGCTATTTACTGGCCATATAGAGGAAGTTTTTTATAATTCAGAGCTAAAGGCGTATGTACGTATTGTTCTGATTGCAGGCATAAGCATTGCGTTGGCGCTTATTCCGATGTATGGTGTAGCGACAGCATTTCGCCATAGTTTTTTTCATGTGGCGTCGGTTATTACTACCACTGGGTTTTCTACGCTCGATTACAGCGTGTGGCCGTTTTTTGCGCAGGCTATTCTGATGCTGCTCATGATGGTAGGCGGCTGTTCAGGTTCAACAGCTGGAGGTATAAAAGTGATACGGTGGGTCATTTTACATAAACAAGCAACCAATGAAGTATGCCGGTTAATTCATCCTCATGGGGTATTCAGTATTCAACTGAATAGAAGGCCTGGTAGAAAGGATGTAGTATACAGTATTGCTGGTTTTTTCTTTATTTATTGCTTATGTGTTATGGCCACTTTTCTTGTTGCAACAGCAGCCCAAGCGGATATGCTAACCAGTTTTAGTGGCGCATTGACATTAGTGGGGAATATCGGAGTGGCTTTTGGGAAAATCGGGAATGCGGGCGACTTTTCATTTTTTCCGTTTTGGGCTAAGCTCTTTTTTTCGTTCTCTATGCTTGCAGGCCGACTGGAATTGTATACCATGGTTATTTTCTTTTTTCCTGTTTTTTGGAAACGATAAAAAGCGAGTCGAGCGAGTAATCTTATTGACTTTTTTAGTCTATGCAAGTATTTTCTTAGGCGATCGTTATTAATAATAGCCCTGGTGAGATAACTCTGTTGTCGAACAGGGTGTGCGATTTAGAACGTCGCATTTCAAGGTAGCCTGTTCTGAAACTGAAGTTTCAGAACAGGGCTAATGAAAAGGTTATCTCTAAAAATTTAGCTTAGATTCTTAGAGCTGACCGAAAAGTTTTGAGATAAGTCTTTTTGGCACTATGACTTATCTCAAAACATTGCAAAAATAATCTATGGAAGTGAAAAATGCAAAAAAGAAATGTAGTATTGGCAAGTCTGATGGTAGGAGTATTGTTTTTTACTTTAGCATGTAAAGACAAGACAGAGGCGAAAGCAGCGGCCCCTTCTGAGGGTACGGAAGCAACGAATGGAGAATCTGTAGTGAAAGAAGCTCCATTGCCTACGAAAAAGGAAACGGGATATGCGTTTGGTGTTATTATGGGCGCCTATTTAAAAGATATGAAGCTTGATGTTGACTATACTCAAGTGTTAAAAGGGATGAAAGATAGTGTAGCCGGTAACAATGTTGATATGGAAGGTTCACAAAAAATTGTCCAGCGGGCGGCAGAGCATATGCGCAAACAGGAAGCGGAAGCAAATGCAAAAGCAGAAGCAGCATTTTTAGAAAAGAATGCCAAACTTTCTAATGTTACTACAACGGAAAGCGGTTTGCAATATGAAGTTGTTACCGAAGGGACAGGGCCAAAACCTTCTTTGGATGATACCGTAAAGGTGCACTATAAAGGTACATTGCTTGATGGAACGGAATTTGATAGCTCGTACAAACGGGAGAAGCCGGTTGAATTTCCGCTAAAAGCGGTTATTCCTGGCTGGCGGGAAGGTTTGCAGCTCATGAACGCAGGTGCTAAATATAAGTTTTATATCCCGTCAAAAATTGCATACGGAGAGCAGGGGGTGCCTCAAGTTATTCCACCTAATTCATTGCTAACATTTGAAGTTGAATTGTTGGAAATTATGCCGGCAGAAAAGGAAAAGACAGCACAGTAAGCATACGGATGGTTACTATCCTATTGGTTTAAGTCCGTGAGGGTAGTAGCCTTGTCTCTGTACCGATAAATATAAAAAATGATTCCAGCTGATAATAATGAATTAAATACGAAGGCGAAAATTTTACGTGCTGCTAAGCAAGAGTTTTTTAATCATAGCTTTTTGAACGCTAATGTACGTACTATTGCAGAAAAAGCTGGGGTGACAACGGGTGCGTTGTATCATTTATTTAAAAATAAAAACAGTATTTTCGAAGCGCTTGTGGGTACCGTGTTTGATGAGTTTATGGCGCTAGCACAGCATAAAGTAGCACCGGATGAATGCGGCTACAGTATGAAAACAAGCGATTTATCTGCTATTGTATCGATTTCTCGGCATCGGTTTCTCAGTATGGTTGAGTTTTTTTTCGATAATTGGGACGCTATGAAACTCATTATTTGCTGCTCAAAGGGTAGTTCATATGAGCATGTGTTTGACAAAGCAATAGCTTGTGCAGAATCTGAAACTATCCATTGGCTACAATATGACGGCGTAACCATTACTCGTAGAATACAATTTTTTATTCACGTGATGGTTTCTTCACATTTTGAAAATCTAAAAGAAATCTTTTATCATGATCTCGCAAAACAAGAAGCGATAGAATACGCGCTTGACTTTAATGTATATCACTGCGCCGGCTGGAAGCAGTATTGGATGGAGCAAATTGAAGGATGATGGGATTGAATTAACAAGCGATGTTATTGAGGCGGCGAAGAACTACGCGGCAACACTCTTTAAAACCGATTCAAGCGGGCATGATTTTTTTCATACTATGAGGGTATATCGCATGGCAGGATATATCGCCAAGAAGGAACATGCCGATCTCTCCATTGTTGCATTGGCAGCGTTGTTGCATGATGTAGACGATAGGAAACTTTCGCCGGAGACCTATGCGCATAAAGATAGGGCTGTTTCATTTATGAGGACGCATCACCTCAGTGCAGCATTATGCCGGTCTATTTGTGCAATTATTGAAGAGGTTTCGTATATGGGTACCGGTTCTGTTGTTCCGTCTTCTATCGAAGGGCAATGCGTTCAAGATGCAGACCGATTGGATGCGCTGGGGGCGATAGGCGTAGCGCGCGTTTTTGCATATAGCGGGAGTCGTAACCGGCTGTTGCACGATCCTGAAATAAAGCCCTTACTCAATATGAACAAAGAAGTGTACCAAAATCATACCTCAACGGCGATTAATCATTTTTATGAAAAATTATTTTATCTGAAAGATATGATGAATACCGATACTGCAAAAAGGATTGCACAGCGGCGGGAACGGTATATGAAGCACTTTGTTTCTGCCTTTTTAAGCGAATGGGATATGACTGATTTCGCAGAAATAGAATTATTAAACGTAAAAGAGTAAAAACGGTACGAATACGCATTGTAAGCTGATGAGGAGTACTGGCAAAGAGAAGAACAGTGGGCTAATTAGTAATAGCTTTTGGCGTGATGGTGTTGCTGCATTCTTTTTCATTGACAGGGGTTTGGAGATTGTATATTATAACAATGTTATGTTTGCTATAGCTAATTAAAGGAGCTTTTTCTATATGAGGGATTCCAAAAAATCGCTGGGGGGAAAACCCCGCAGCGGGGCAACAGCAAATGGAAAATCAGGCATCGCAAAAAGTGGAACGCAATCCTGCAAAACAGCAGACCATTAGGCGGCTGTTACGCTATGCAGGCAACAGCAAAGGGCTTTTGCCGCTGTCGCTCGTGCTTTCCGGCGTGAGTGCTCTCGTCAGTTTTGTACCGTATATCATGGTGTTCTTTGTGATGCGCGATGTGATTTCTGCCGTTGCGACAAAAGAAGCGGTGAACGCCTTCGCGCTTGCAGGCTACGGCTTTTGGGCGGTTTGTTCGGCGGTGGTTGGCTTTGTGCTGTATTATGCAGCACTCATGCTTTCGCACGCGACGGCATTTATTATTCAGGAAAACCTTTCATTTTTGATGGCCGAAACCCTGGTGAAACTGCCTATCGGCTGGCATATCACGCATGTGAGTGGCAAGGTGCGTAAGGTGTTTGAAAAAAATGTCAATCAGCTTGAAACGCTGATAGCTCACAATTTACCCGATATCGCGCAAAATATGGTGTCTCTGTTTGCGATACTTGCGCTCATGTTGGTATTTGATTGGCGGCTTGGCCTTGTGTCTCTGTTGCCGCTTGTGCTTGCATTTGTGCTGCAAGCTGTTTTAATGCAAATCAGTACAAACTCAGGCTTTATGCAAAAATACGAAGATGCTCTTGAACAGATGCACAATGCCGGTACAGAATACGTGCGCGGTATTTCGGTGATCAAAACCTTTAACCAATCTGTCTACTATTTTAAAAATTTTTATACCTCGATTATGAACTACAAGGAGTTCGTGCACAAATATTCGATGTCGTGGGAAAATGGCTATTCAATTTTTCTCGCGCTCATTAAAGCGGGCTTTTTGTTCCTGCTGCCTGTCGCTTTGCTGATGGCAGGTGCGGTGAGGCTTGATCCGCACTTTTTTTACAGTTTTATGTTTTACCTTGCCTTTGCACCGGTTACCTATACCATGCTGATCAAGATTATGTATGCAAATTCGTTTCATCAGCGTTCAAACGATGCGCTCAACCGTATTGAAGATATTTTACAAGCACCGTTGACCAAAGAACCGGAAAACTCTGTGCTGCCTGAAAAATACGATATTGCATTTAAGGATGTGGTTTTTTCATACAAATCGGTTACTGGGGACGCGGAAACAGGCCGCATGGCGGTAAACGGCATGACACTGAACATCCCCGAACATTCGTTGACCGCACTGGTAGGGCCTTCAGGCGGGGGCAAAACTACCCTCGTCAATTTGCTTGGCCGCTTTTGGGAAATCGATTCAGGGGTAATCAGCATCGGTGGTGTCGATATTCGTGATATTAAAACAAGCGACCTCTTGCACACCGTCAGCTTTGTGTTCCAAGAAAACAAACTCTTTAACGAAAGCATTTTGGAAAACATTCGCTATGGCAAAAAAGACGCAAGCCGCGAGGAAGTGATGGAAGCTCTCCGCAAAGCCGAGTGCATGGATATTATCGAAAAACTGCCCGCCGGCATCGACACCGTGTACGGCACCAAGGGTACGTATGTCTCCGGCGGGGAAGCGCAACGGCTTGCTATTGCTCGCACCCTGTTGCAGGATGCTCCCATCATTGTGCTTGACGAAGCGACCGCCTTTGCCGACGCCGAAAACGAATACAAAATCAAAAAGACTTTCGATGTTTTGCTCAGAAATAAAACCGTCATTATGATTGCCCACCGCCTATCATCGGTTGTAAACGCCGACCAAATCTGTGTTATCAACGAAGGCAAAATTGCGGAAGAGGGCACTCACACTGAGCTGCTCGCTCGGAAAGGTCTGTATGCCGGTATGTGGAATAACTTCCAAAAGGGCATCGAGTGGAAGGTGTGAATCAGGGGAGGAACGGCACTTTTTTCGGATAAAAGTTCCTTTCCTCCCCTGTAACCCCTTCTATCTTCAAAAGAACCGCTTAGGGGTTCTATCCCTAAGAACCCCGCCTATAAACGGTGTCGTGGTTGCCAAAGAGGTATCCACAATTAATGTATAAGGAGATGAAAGTAAATTGAGGAGGTAATTTTAGAAAAACTGCGGAATTTATCGGTAAATTGATTGTTGAGGGAAAAGTCCTTGAAATACATATATGAAACATTGATTGTGCATATAATTCAATGTTATAATATGCTCGCATGGAGGATGTTTATGAGAACGACACTTGATCTGTCCGCTCCTTTGCTCGAAGAAGCAATGGCGTTGACAAAAATTCGGACAAAAACAGAGGTTATCACACGAGCGCTTGAAAATTTGATACAAAAAGAGAAACTGCAGCAGCTGAAAAACTATTACGGAAAAATTGATTTGGATATCGATTTGGATGCGCTGAGAAAAAGGACGTAAGATGGTACTAGTGGATACCTCAGTTTGGATAGAATATTTTAAGGGAACCGGACGTGCAGCTGTGCTTAATGAGCTGATCAATACCAACGCGCTTTGTATCAATAACCTTGTGCTGGCAGAGCTGCTTCCTTCAATTAATCTGAGAAAAGAATCTGAACTGAAGAGGCTCCTGCTTACGGTTAAACAAATAGATATCGAAATAGACTGGGATGAGATTATTGATATGCAGACTAAAAACCTATTAAACGGTATAAACAAAGTCGGTATTCCCGATCTCATAATTGCGCAAAATGCGATTAATTATGATCTTTTTTTGTTTTCATTTGATAAACATTTCAGCCTGATGAGTGATTTGTTTGGGCTTAAAATGTTTAGGGACGGAGAGCGCTCAGCATAATTAGCAATTACCAATTAAATGCAGGGACGAACCTTACGGCAAACTGCTGATATTCGAAGGCCCTGACGGTCATTGGTTGGAGTTTTTTTGCGATGTTTTTAATAATTCATTTATGTTTATAGATTTATTAAAAAAAGAAAGGTCTTCCCCTAAAAGGAGTTTGGAGGGATTATGCTACAAAGATTTTTTGCGTTATCTGATGCGGGAACGCGGAACTTGCGTTCGGCCATTACGCTTGGGACTATTATTAATTTGTTTTTGATGGTGCCGCTGGGGCTTGCGTTGTATGTGCTGCAATACTTTCTAGCGCGCATTATGCAGGAAGGGTGTAAAACGCCGAATGTGTGGGCGGTTGCAGCAGCCGGAGCTGCGATAATTGCCGTTTTGTTTTTCCTCGAAAAATTGAAGTACGGTAGAATGTACAACGGCGCATACGAGGAGGCGGCAAATGTGCGGATTTCGCTTGCCGAATCACTGCGGAAGCTTCCGTTATCGTATTTCGGCAGGCAGGATTTGTCGTATTTGACCTCGACGCTGTTAAACGATGTTACGACAATTGAGCAATCGCTTGCGAATGCCGTGCCGGAGATGTTCGGCGGTATCATTTCGATTTTAATTGCAGCGGCGCTTTTGGCATTCTTGGATTGGAGAATGACAATCGCTCTTTTTATTTGTGCTGTTGCCGGTTTCTTTATCATCGTCGGCTGTCGTAGACTATCGGAAAAAAAGATGAGAAGCGTCATTGTGCGGAAAGATGTGATATACGATTCGCTCCAACAGATGATCGACAACATCAAGGTACTGAAATCTTCCGATAAAAAAACTTCGTATGTGCAGAAGCTCAAAGACGATATTACCGAAACGACAGGAGCCGCGCTCAAAGCGGAAGCCTCGATAGGGGCGCTTATTTTCGGCATGGCGGCACTTGTTCGATTTGGCTTTCCGCTGGTGATTTCGTACGGTGCGTACTTGCTGTCGCAGGGTCACATCGACCTAGTGATATACATCATCTTTTTGCTGGTGGCCTGCCGAATCTTTGATCCGTTGACAACGGTATTTATGCTGCTTGGCGAATTCTTTTATATGCTGATTGCCGTTGAGCGTAAACAGGCGATTGTCAATTATCCTAAGCAAACGGGTAGTGAAACTTTTAAGCCGAATGGTTACGACATTTGCTATGATAACGTGTCGTTTTCGTATAATGACGCAAACACAACTGACAGTGCTGCGGAGGACACGGTAAGCGGGATCAGCTTTACCGCCAAGCAGGGCGAAATTACCGCCCTTGTGGGACATTCCGGCTGCGGAAAATCTACGATTGCCCGCTTGGCGGCGCGCTTTTGGGACGCTTCATCGGGTACGGTTAGCATCGGCGGCATTGATGTTGCTACGGTTGAACCAGAAACACTGCTTGGCGCTTTTTCGATTGTGTTTCAGGATGTTGTGCTCTTTAATGATACAGTGTACAACAATATTTTAATCGGTAACCGCAATGCGACGAGGGAACAAGTGCTCGCCGCCGCGAAGGCTGCGCAGTGCGATTCGTTCATCGAAAAGCTGCCGCACGGCTACGACACAGAAATCGGCGAAAATGGCTACACGCTTTCAGGAGGAGAGCGCCAACGACTTTCCATCGCCCGTGCCCTCCTCAAGGATGCCCCGATTATCCTCTTGGACGAAGCAACCGCAGCCCTCGACCCGGAAAATGAAACGCTTATTCAACACGCCATCAGCACGCTAATAAAGAATAAAACCGTTATCGTTATTGCGCATCGCCTGCGTACCGTAGAGAATGCTGATAAGATTATTGTACTCAACAAGGGCACGATCGCTGAAACCGGTACCCACACCGAGCTGATGGAAAAAGACGGCGTTTATCGACAGATGTATCGATTGCAAAGGGAGAGCGAACGCTGGACAACATAACTCGCAAATATGTGGACATCTACCTGTCTAGTCGTCGGCTAACGCCGCCGACTAGCCTGTCGAGTTTTGAAGCGCATACGCTTCAAAACATCGCCTTAGAAACTGAGTATATAACAGTCCTCAATGTATCAAAGATACGCCTGCGGTTAATTTTTTCTCGCGCCTCGTATCTGCTCCGCCTATTTGCAAGTTAAGAATAGTACCCTCTATTTATGCCGAGCTAAACAGTGAGGTTAATTTTTATTGGCTCCTAGCATCTGCGTTGTTGCTCCGCAAAAGCGAATGCCTGTCTAGCGGATTGGCTTTCAGCCAACCGCTAGCCTGTACAGTCCTCAATGTTTTGCATTTTAAGGACATATATGCTATTTCTGCTGCGGCTCTGCAGTATGTTGTACTGCTTGTTCAATAGCTTGTTGGATAAACTGATTGAGCGATATTCCTTGCATAACCGCCAATCTGTTTGCTTGCTTATGGATGGCCGGAGCAATTCTTATATTAAAACTCCCTTTGTATGATTTTTCGTTCGGTTTTCCGGCTACTTTGCATAAATCGATATAATCTTCAACGGCATCAATAAAAGCTGATTTCAATTCATCTACAGTTTTGCCTTCAAATGATATTAAGTCATCAATACATTCTATCTTTCCATAGAAAATTTCATCAGCCGCATTAAAATGCACTGAACCTAAATAGTCTTTATATTGTAAAAAATCTTTCATACGATTCCCCTTGAGCGTAATTCATCAATAATTTGATTGATTTGATATTGTTTTAATTCATTATGCGGATGCGGTTTATGTAGGTCTGATTATATGTCCGTCAGATACATTAATAAATGCAATTCTTGAACCTGATGTTTTCCCTGTTTGTGTTCCACTACTGAAAATGCTCAAAAAGCCAAAGCAAAAACATCGCTTTGGTTAGGCGTACGCCTTTTGTCAATGCAATCACCTGCTTGTGAATCATCAGCGCTACTCCATGAGAATTTGGCAGTTCGTCGTACTATGAGGTGACGCTTTCTTCAATAAGCATTTTACGGCTGATATACCTACTCACAAAGTATTCCGCGTTATACCATGTGTGCTTTTCCCCTGCTTTTTCACGCTGTTGAAAGGGAAAAAGGAGGCGGAGCTACTA
>JBQNBR010000054.1:0-13685 GCA_052169815.1 Treponema sp. | reverse complement strand
CTTTAGCACTTTTTCCTCTTTTTTGATACCTTCACTTAAAAATTGATTTCCGTGGAAGTTTCAGAAGGTTTGTTGCATATTATGCGTTATCGTGCTATGATACTCGTTATGGCTCATTGCATTGTTCCTGCCGCAGAAGAAATACTTGATAAAGAATACAAAATTTTAAATAAAGGTTTTATCCGACTCCTAGATTATTTAGGAAGTGATTCCCGCATTGTACAGGCAGCGCGAGTGTCGTATGGAGCCGGCACTAAATCAGTACGAGAGGATGCCGCGCTTATTGATTATCTACTGCGTCATCAGCATACTTCTCCTTTTGAACAAGTGGTATTTACCTTTCATCTTAAAATGCCTATTTTTGTTGCCCGTCAATGGGTACGGCACAGGACCGCACGGATTAATGAAATCTCAGGCAGGTACTCCATTATGCAAAATGAATGCTATATACCAGCCGGTGATGATATTGCATTCCAAAGTACCGATAACCGGCAGGGGCGGTCTGCCTCCCCTGTCTGTGCTGACGTACAGCACGCAGTGCAAACCTCCCTGCAGGACCAGCAAGAAACAGCTTATAAAGGCTATCAAGACATGCTGGACGCAAACATCGCCCGTGAGCTTGCCCGTATTAATTTGCCGCTTGCGCTGTATACTGAATTCTATTGGCAAATAGACTTGCATAACTTATTTCACTTTTTAAAATTACGGTGCGATACACACGCCCAAAAGGAAATACGTGCCTATGCACAGGTATTGCTTGAGATATGCAAAAAAATTGTGCCGCTTGCAATGCAATCATTTGAAGAACATATCCTCCACAGCGTTCGGTTTTCTCATACTGAATTTGAAGCACTCCAAAAACTGTTACAGGGAAAGCAGCACGAATTAACCGGGAAAACATTAACCCATTTTGAAAAGAAAATCACCTGCGGAGAACAGCTCTAAATCACTGCAACGCAGATACCTCTTTTATAGAAACAGCATGGACAAAAATCACCAACCACGCTGCTAGAATCGCCGGGACACCATGCGCAACGTTTCGCCCTGTGTGTTCTCAAGCGGTACGCAAGTTTCCTTATAAGAAACGTAACAATTCAACAATTGAAATGTATGAAAAGTTTTAAGAAATGTTTAAGTTCCGCAAGGGGGCTATATTTTTATTATCTTTTGCATTATAATAACCCCATTTTTACGACAAAGAGGGCGAGACTATGCAATGCAAAGTAATATTCAGCGATATCGACGGCACATTATTGAATTCGGACCATATCATCACACCATTGACACGAAAAGCTATCTACGAGAAGCAGCAGAGCGGTGTTCAATTTGTGATTGTCTCTGCGCGCGGGCCGACGTGCATAGCGCCCATCCTTAAAGACAACAATATACAGTGCCCGATTATCTGTTACAGCGGCGCTTTGATTTTAGACGAGAACCGCAACCCTCTCTTTCAAAACGGTATAGAACCCGCCGACGCGCAAGCGCTTATCCGGTTTATTAGTGGCCAAAAATACGACACGGCACTGTGCATATATGCGCATGATCAGTGGATAGTCCGCGATAAAAACGATGAACGCGTTAAGCGTGAAGAAAGCATTGTGCAAGTCTCCGCTCAACAAGGGAGCCTTTCTGATGTTACCGGAAGTACGGTGCACAAGCTACTCTGTATGAGCAGTGCAGAACTTACCCCGCTTATCGAGACGGCACTAAAAGCGCAGTTTCCTCAGTATTCAATCGTAAAATCAAGCGGTAAAATGCTTGAAATCATGCAGCAGGGGGTGAATAAAGCGGAGGCAGTAAAGCGGTTGTGTGCACTCTGGAATATCAATATAAAAGACACGATTGCTTTCGGCGATAACTACAACGATGCGGAAATGCTAACCGCAGCAGGACATGGCTATCTTATGGCAAATGCACCTGAACCGCTCAAAAAACAGCTCGATGGAAAGGTAACCGTCACGTTAGACAATAATCATGACGGCATCGCGCATATCCTCAACAGCTAAAAGAGCGCACCAGAACAAGCAGCCGGCACTCCTTAAACCGTTCACCGCAACCCTTACGCAAGGTTCATTATCCATTCTGCTAACATTCCGCACCACCGGTAATGCTGATATCGGTTTGATTTTCTATAATAGCTTCAATCGCTACGATGATTGCCCGTACCGCAGTATCCAACGGCATAGACGGCGTACAACTCGGCTTTTCAATCACCTGTTCCGGTAAAAACGGAATATGAATAAACCCCGTTTTAATCTTTTTCCGCTGCGATGCCGCAAAATGAGCAGTTCCATAGCACACGTGATTGCAAATAAACGTGCCGGCAGTATTCGAAATAGAAGCGGGAATGTGATGCTCGCGCAGCCTTTTCACAATCGCCTTGATCGGCAGGGTGAGAAAATACGCCGCCGGAGCATCCGGTATCACCGCTTCGTCAATAGGCTGATTACCTGCATTATCTGCAATAGGATAATCATCAACGTTTATGCCGATGCGCTCCACCGTAATATTGGCTCTCCCTCCCGCCTGCCCAATGCTCAGCACAGCATCCGGCTGCCATTGTTCGATGGCTTTTGTAACGGAGCCCAGCGATGCTCCTCGTACGGTAGGAATCTCCTGCTTTAGTATACGTGCACCCAAAACGGTATCGGGCAGGTTCTTGAGAACTTCCAACGAAGGATTGACGGTTTCTGTGCCAAACGGCTCAAATCCGGTAACGAGAATATCCATACATAACGCTCCTGTCTTTACGGTGTGCACACCCTATAATGCGCTTTAGATATTTCTACTATAGTAAACGGCTTACCGGAAGTCAAGTTCTCTCTAGCTGCGTAACACCTTGTATCAGTCATTACGCTGTACTTGCAAAAGCTATGTTTTGTATGATAATATAAGTCTAAGGAGGTTCGGTATGGCGAGCACTTTGGTTCAAATTCAGGTAGACGAAAAGCTGAAAGACGATGTTGCAGCCGTCTATGAGCAACTTGGGCTAGACTTATCAACAGCGGTTCGTATTTTTTTTAAGCGGAGCGTTGCAGAAAACGGCCTTCCATTTAGCATGAAGTTAGAGAACGCCGAACAAACCACGCTAAAAAGGCAGATTCCGCAAGATGTGATGGCGGCAATGCAAGCAATGGCTGAAAGCGCTGGCTTAAACGGCATTGCCGATATGAGCCTTGAAGAAATTAACACTGAAATCAAAGCCGTACGCAAGGTATAATAGTATGCCTTTGTATGCTGTCATAGATACGAATGTGCTTGTTTCAGCATTTTTAAAAAAAATTCCATCCCCCGCTCTGTCGTCAATACTATGTATGCAGGCGCTATTATCCCCATTTACAATGAGGAAATCATAGCCGAATACTCTGCCGTCCTGCATCGCCCCAAATTTTGTTTTCCGGCGGAAGCAGTTGATATTGCTGTACATGCGATACAAGAAATAGGGTTAAAATTTAACGGTATATCGGTTAAAGAGCCGATGCCCGATCCGAAAGACGTTGTTTTTTATGCAGTTACATTACATGCCCGGCAACTGTTTAATGTTTATTTGATTACCGGTAATACAAAGCATTTTCCTGCGGAATCCTTTATCGTAACACCTCATCAAGCCTTGGATATATTAGTACAATAAGCTGCGTAACACCTTGTACTTTTTTTCCTGTGCGCATTGCATAAAAGGGCAATGTTTCTTATAGTAGTCCCCTATGAGTATGTATAAGTGCCATTTCTGTACTGATTGCGAAGGATATGGGTGTAAAGGTGAATTGCCCGGAATGGGCGGAGTTTTTGATAGCGCCAATTTTATCGATAATTGCAGCGCGTGGAAAAAATATCACCGTCCCGATACCTTTTCGTATGCTCTGCCGAAAATCCGCTTAGCGCCCATCACAGGCGCCATCGAAAACATCGGATACGGCGATGAGGAACAATTTTATTACGACATGATAGTCGGAGCAGCGGCAGCGGGTTTTTTGTTGAGTGTCGGAGATGGCTTTCCCGATTTGAAACTACAAGGAGGACTTGCGGCCTTACACAAAACCGGCAACAAAGCTGCGGTTTTTATAAAACCGTATCCAAACGAGCGTATCTTTGAGCGTATTGACTGGGCACGTGCTCATGCAGAAAGTATTGGCATTGACATTGATTCATACAATATTGTTACGATGCGTAACCTCGTACATCTTGAACAAAAAAATGCGCAGCAGCTCAAAGCAATCCGCCGCTATGCCCAAAAACCTTTTGCCATAAAAGGTGTGTTTTTACCGGAAGATGTTGAACTGGTCAAAGAAGTAAAACCGGATATTGTCGTTATCTCCAATCACGGCGGACGCATAGAGACCCGGCGTGGGAATACCGCTGATTTTTTGGCTGCGTATGCACAGCAGCTAGGCAATTACACCGACGAACTGTGGGTTGACGGCGGCCTTCGCACTACGCAAGATCTTATAGCTGCCGCACAACTTGGCGCTTCGCAAGTTATGATAGGCCGCCCCTGCATTACGGCGTTATTGCAATCAGGCAGGCAAGGCTTACAGCGCTTGTACACAAAGTTGACGCAACAATAGCCTATGTTAGTCCGGCTTGATAAACTTCTGTGCGCAAATGGACTGGGTTCGCGAAAAGAAATCCGCCGTCTTCTACGCAAGCACCAGTACTGCCTTAACGATAAAAGAGTAACCGACCCCGCTACCCTACTCGATCCTCTCCGCGATACCGTAAGTCAAAACGGCTGTACCCTTACCCTCCGCACCAACTGCTATCTTATGCTGAACAAGCCTGCCGGCGTGGTAACATCGACAGATGATCCCGTACATAGAACCGTAATGGAGTTGCTGCCTGAACCTTTTTGTACCATGAAGCTTTTTCCCATCGGCAGGCTTGATATCGATACCGAAGGATTACTGCTCATTACCAATGACGGCGCTCTGACACACCGCATCACCGCCCCAAAATCGCATTTGGTAAAAACCTACTACCTAGAAGTAGAAACAGCATTTTCAAACACCATGCTAAAAGACTGGCAACAAGCATGTGAAAAAGGCTTAACGTTGAAAAACGGAATGGTATACTTACCTGCCCATCTTGAGCCGACGCAATCGCTTGAGGTACAAACCCCTTTTGCCCTTTTGCTTCATATTTACGAAGGCAAATACCACCAAGTAAAAAAGATGATGCATACGTTAGGAACCGAAGTAGTGTATTTGAAGCGGATTGCCATAGGGTCACTTTGCCTTGATCCGAACCTCGCAAGCGGAGCCTGCCGTGAACTAACAACCGCCGAGATTGAAAGTTTAACTTCGGCGGCTCGAAATTGCACGGTCTCGTTAACCAGCACTTTCTCCTTTCCTCAAACGTGCCGCTTTCTAACAGAGCCTTAGTGAGCGTATTGAGAATACTACTAAAAGGTATTTTTTTAGTATTGGCTTAATGCGCTCCGATTTTGCACTGTTGCGCTAATAAGCCCATAGCGAACTGCTTCATCTGCTGATAACCAGTAGTCTCGATCAGTATCTTTTGCTACTTCTGCAATTTCTTTTCCTGTTTCTGCTGCAATCAGCGCATTAATTTTAGTCCTTATTTTTTCAATTTCCTTTGCATGTATTTCAATATCGGTTGCAACGCCTTTCATGCCAGATAGCGGCTGGTGAATAAGGTAATGGCTATTCTGTAACCCTAACCGGCGTTTTTGAGGAGCTGCAAGTAAAATTAATGCACCTGCACTTGCAACAAGCCCCATGCCGATCATGTACACGGGCGGTTCAATAAAGCGGATCATATCAAAAATAGCAAAACCGGCATCTACATCGCCCCCGGGTGAATCAATATAGATATAAATCGGTTTAGAAGCAGAGTCTGCCTCTAAGATCAATAACTGCCGCACTACTTTTTCTGCTAATTCTTTGTTTACTTCGCCAGACAAAATAATTTGGCGGGTGTTTAAAAATTTTTGCATAAGCTGTTCTGAAAGCGCCTCAGTTGTTTTTGCCTTTGCAGAATCTTCACCGCGTATAGAAAAAATCATGGGTATTCCTTAACATATAGAATTGAAAGAGGGCCGTAAACCGTAATTCGTAACAGCAGCCAACCGAATGTCATATACTAAGAAAAAGCTTAGAACCTGTCAAGCTATTAATTAAGGTGATGCAAGTGCCACAATGCAACGATCGCCTTACCTGTATATTTTTACTGTCCAATGAGTAGATACTTTTTTTTTAATCTGGTAGTATATATATCAGAATTCAAGGTTACCTTTGTATATTCGGCAGGAGATAGCAGTGAAAATACGGACATCAATCAATATATTCCTATCAATATCGATGATCATTACAGTCGCTGGAGTGCTTACTGTTTCAATGAGCCATATGCAGCGGTATATTGAGGCACGGTTTTATAAAAACATTCCTTATTTATTAGATGCTTCCACTTCTGATTTACAGGTAAGTCTTGCATGCGGCCTAACCTTATCAGAAAATCTTTCACAATACCCGCAAATCATCCGATGGTTTGAAGGTTATGAGCAAAATAGTGAACTTGAACATGAGGTAAAAGATATCCTCACAAAACTTACCAGGCAAGAACAGTATGTTTCGTGCTTTCTCGGCTCAAAATTGAGCAGTAGTTATTATATCGTAACAAAAGACAAACCGCTAGCAAAAAAACAGTTACAAAAAACAGAAAAAGGTACGAGTTGGTTCTTTAAATTTATGGATACACCGCACCAATTTTTTCACAGTATTGCCTATAGTAAATCAGCCAACACATATCTATGCTGGGTTGATTCCAAAATCACTAATGCAAGCGGTGTGACGATAGGAGCTGCCGGTATAGCAATGAGCTTGGCTGCAACACTTGAACAAATCAACCACTCATTGCCGAGCACGCATTCTGTACTCTGTGTAGTAGATGAAAAAGGGACTATCTCTTTATCATCTAACGCTGAACTCGTAAATACTCGCTTCGACGATTATATTCCTCAACAAACTCCTGTTGACGGGTATCGTAATCTACAGTATTTTAATGACCCCGCATTAGGCAAAATCATCATCAGTAAAAAACAACTGCAAAATTTACCTTACTATGCTGTATTAATAACACCGGTGAAGGATTTTGTGCCGCCAATACGTTCGATTTTAATTGATTCTATTATTGTATCACTTATTTTATTGACCAGCATGATTATCTTATGTACTCTTTTAGTAAATGTTTCATTTAAACGTTTTACGAAAATAAATATGGTATTCAATAAAGTTGCTGAAGGAGATTTTACCATACAAGTGGAGCAAAGCAATGATGAACTAGGTTCTATCACTAATACGGCAAATAATGCAATTATGAAAATCCGTAGTTCCCTTGCTGCTATTGCACATACTACGGTACAAATGGAAAAAGTAGGGGCAACTTTATCGTCCCATATGGTTACCTCCTCCTCCTCGATGAATAAAATAGTTTCAAATGTTGAAAATGTAAAAACGCAAATTGCAAAACAGAATACCAGTATCAACGAAGCAGTAACCCATATCAACGATATTACTCAAACGGTGGCAGCTCTCGATTCGTACATTGATACGCAGTCGGACAGTATTTCCGCTTCAACTCAATCGGTGGATGAAATTATCAGTCAGATTCATGCTATACAGGAGCGGGCTGAAAACAATCTTAAAGCAATAAAACAGCTTGAAAAGAATACCTTAAAGGGAAAAGAAACGGTTAGTCTTGCCGTTAGTACCTCTAAAATTATCACAGAAGAATCGGAAGGTTTATTGGATGCTATTTCAGTGATTCAAAATACCTCGAGTCAAACAAATTTATTAGCAATGAATGCCGCTATTGAGGCCGCTCATGCAGGAGAAGCAGGCAAAGGCTTTGCTGTTGTTGCGGATGAAATCCGTAAACTCGCGGAGGAAACGGGCGGACAAGGTAAAAATATAACCAAAGTACTAGAGGGATTAAAACAAAAGATAGAAGATTTGAATAAAGCAGGGCCGTTAATGGCAGAACAATTTGGTACCATTAGTTCTATGATGGACTTTGTATATCGACAAGAAGACGGTATGATACGAACTTTGAGAGAACAAATGACTGACGCGGAGAAAATCTTAACCGTTATGAACGATATGAACACCGTAACCGTGAATGTCAAAAATAATTCCAAACAGTTGCTCACTGAAATAGAATATATTTCACAAGAGATAGAAAAGCTTTCACTTTTTTCTCAGAATATTACAAAAAATATAACGGAAATGACTTCAGATGTGAATCAGGTGAATACTGCTGTGCAGGGCGGCTGTGATATTGCAATAACAAATAAAGAAAATACAACGACTGTTGCAGAAGAAATTCATAAATTTAAAGTATAGTAGGAGTGCAGCACTCTTATTCGCGCGGAGAGTTTAATATACAAACATATATATTAGGGCATCTTCTAAAAAACTAGGATGTACCGTTTGTATCGCAACATCACAAGTTAAATCTAGGATAAACCTCTAAAAACTTCAATTTTTAGAGGTTCCCATTAGGTTTTTCAAAAAAAAACCGATAGTGATGATATGCACTTCCCGTTCCGTAAAAAAAGCGGTCTATTTATCTGTGTGGGCTGCATATGTCTTTTTGGTGTTTTCCCTCATGATTCTATAAATCGATATAATAAAGAGCGCGCATATGTACCACATGAAGCCAAATGGCAGCCACTCTTTCCCAAAGCGCTTTTTTTGCAAGAAGCTCTTTCGCCGATGGAATCCATCCACTTTGCCGGTCCGGTTGAATATGATCCTGTGCAAGCAATGCAGGAACGTGCTCAACAGAGCTTTCAGTCTGTATTATTGAATAATGATATTTTTGCACTATACGGCAAGCCGAATGCATATACTATGGGTATTTTAGGGCAATACTCACTTGAAGAAATCGAAGCCATTATGAATGACTTTATTGCGCTCTACGATGAGGCCAATGGTGATCGAGGGCTCATCCCCGCATTTTATATTATTTATGGTACTTGTTGGCCCAAAGGGGAGATCGGCATTCTATCCGATACAGTGGTTGAACGATATATTCAGTTTGCTGCGGAACGGGGGTGGTATGTATTTCTTGACCACCAAATAGGCAAATACTCTATAAAAGAAGCGATGGATACCTTACTGCCTTTCTTAAAACATGCTAATGTACATCTTGCTCTTGATCCTGAATGGCGTACTACCAAACCGATGGCAGAAATTGGCTCTGTAACTGCAGAAGAAATTAATGAAGCCCAGCAAATTATGCAGGATTATATTACCGAACATGCTATTAGCGGAAAGCGTATGCTGGTAATTCATCAATTTAATGCCAAAATGATTAAACGGCGGCATTTAATAAAAAGTAACTATGAGCGGGTGCAACTCATCCATTGCTCTGACGGTTTCGGCCCTCCCAAGCTAAAAAAAGAGACCTACGCCTACAATGCAATCGCGAAGAATATGCCATTAAAATCATTTAAACTTTTTCTTAAACCTACGGTTGCTGGTGCAGGCTATGACATTCCCATTATGAAACCTGAAGAAGTGTTTTTACTGGAACCAAGACCGTATGTGATCATGTACCAATAATGAAGGTGGCTACGGCAAACTGATGTTACAGATTGTGCATCTGCATGAATGCAGTAACGTCAGCTAAGGACGGCAGGGCAGGAATTGCTCCGCGTTTGGTTACGCACAATGAAGCAACTGCATTTGCAAAGCTGAGGTCTTGTTCTAGGGTAGCTTGATTACACTGCAGCATCTCTTGTCGGCGAGTTATCCTGTATAAAAGCCCTCCCATAAAGCTGTCTCCTGCTCCTGTGGTGTCGGTAACCGTAACAGCAGGCGCCGCGATCCTACCTGAGTACTGCGGTGTAGCATAGTATACTCCCTCTGCACCCAGCGTAATAAGCGCAAGTGTTGCTCCTGATTGCAGTATACTCTGCGCGGCATCGGCATAAGAGGCGCTTGGACCGAACAGTACCGGACATTCTTCGTCGGATATTTTTACAATATCTGCAAAGGGTAGTAGGCTTTTCATAAGCGCAAGGGCATCGTGCCTCCCCTTCCATAAGCTTGCTCGCCAATTAGGATCGTAAGAAATAAGGCCTTTTGCCGCTTTGGCCATTTCAATAGCTGCAAGCGTTGCTGACTTTATCGGCTCATCGGTAAGAGACAATGAACCTACATGCAGTATGCGTGAATGCTGCAGTACGGCGCTGTCCAAATCCTCAGGCCGCAACTGTGTATCCGCACCGGGATTTCGGCAAAATGAAAAGTGTCTTTCACCGTTTTGGTCAAGATGGACAAAAGCCAACGTGGTATGCTGGTGTTCAGTAGAACGCATACCGCGAATATCTACCGATAATGATGTTAATACGGTGCGGATATCTTCACCGAACTGATCTTGGCCTGTCATACCGATAAAAGCTGCTTTTCCGCCGAGTTTGGCAACCGCCGCCGCACAGTTTGCAGGCGCTCCGCCTACATTTTCTTCGTAGCGCTTTTTTTTATCGCCCGTTTCTCCTGAATATATAAAATCAATGAGTACTTCACCGAATGCAGTAACATCATAACACTGTTCCATGATTGCCTCCTTATATTCTATAGTCGGTTGCAGTAATTTGCTCTGCAAGATGTTCAAGCGTTGCCTGTAACGTGATATTTAACGTATCAAGCGATTGCTGCGCGTGCTGTATATAGCCGGCATATGCTGCATATAATTCAAGCGCATAGGGCGTGCACGCGGTATCGCGTAAACTTATCTGTAAAAATGACGTAACCTGCTCTAAAAACAGGGTGCACAGCTGACGCGGCTTCCCATTATTCATGAGTTTGACAATAGCGCCAAGGCTTTGCACGAACTCTTCCTGCTTGGCAGGAGCAGAGCGGCGGTAGACATCTACCGCATTAGAAAGCGCTAATGGGGGTGGTTTGCGTGCTTGATTAAAACGCGTAAACACGTACTCCCAAAAAAGAGCCGCCGCTTCTTTTGCAGTGTTTGCAGTAACGGGCAAAAAATGGCGTAAATAGCTGCATACACTCACCGAGGTGTCCTGCGCGTGTTGTGTGCAATAGGCCGTATCTCTAAATATCCGTTCTATGACGGCGCATTGATCAACGCTCTTGCGGTCTGTAAACGTGTAGGTCCGCACACGCGATAAAATAGTCGGCATAATGGCTCGCCTTCGGCATGTGGTAAGAATGAAGTGCGCGTATGCAGGAGGCTCTTCTATAATTTTTAGGAAGGCATTTCGCGCCGAGTCTTGCATTTGGTCGGCGTGTTCAATAATGAGTATTTTTTTTCGATCCGTGGGGACGAGACGCAGCCACGCCGCCGCTTTTCTTACCTGATTGATAGGAATGGTATCATACATACACTCTTCTTGCAGTTTTTCGCATAAGTTTACTATTTTTGTAATCCTTTTTTCCCTTTTTGCTGCATCCTCCGTTTTGGAGGCAAGATGATAGACGGCAAGAAAATCAACAAAGGCTTCTTCAAGCGTAGTTAAAATCGGAATCGCCTTGACAAAACGCGTTTCTTCCGAATCCCAGAGGCGGGAATCAAAACGCATCGTTAATTTGCGTATTGCACGGATAAAAAGGTAACGAGCGGGCATGGTTTGTGCGCTTAAAAAAGCATGGGCTGCCGCTTTTATTTCGAGTAGGGTATTACGTGCACCCATAATGAGGACATCAGGGGTGGTAAGCTCTTTTTGACTGAGGCACGATGGGCATGTGCATGACCATGCGGCAGTAGTATGACATGAAAGGATACGGGCAAGTTCTAAAGCGGTGGTGAGTTTGCCGCTTGATTCAGGGCCTACCAATAAAAGAGCGGGTGCAAGCGTGTGCTGTTCTATTTCATGCTGTAAAACATGCGTAATGTTGTGTCCTAAAATATTTTCAAACATAATGGTGCGTGTCGTTGCGCTTACTGCTCTTGCTTTGAGTGCTAGAGCAGTACCGGCAGTGCTTGTGCAGCTGCGTCGGTAACCGGAAAAAACAGACTAGCTATCATGCTGCCTGCAAACAAGCGGTCAGGCGCTATAAACGGCTGAATCTTTAAGATGAAAAGGATAATGGTAATCACAAGTGCAGATTCGAATATGCCGAGAAAAAAACCGAGTGCATGATCTAAGCTGCGCAGGACTGAATGCGAGAACAGCATATTTATTATGAGTTGGATACATTTTATTGTCAGAAAAAGCGCAATAAAAAGTGCAAAAAAAGCTATGAAATTGCTAGCCCAGAGAGGAACCGAAAACGTGCGCATCACAAAGGGAGAAAGATTGTGAAAAAAAAGGAAAGCGCCGGCAGTTCCTATAAGAAAACTCGCTATAGCAAAAAAATCATGAATAAAACCTCGTACTGTACTATGCAGGATGATGAGGATACTCACGATAATAAAAATCCAATCAAGTAATGATAAAACCATGCTGTTCTATACCTCGCTCTAACCTATAACTAGACAAAATCGTGTAATAAACGGGCAATACTCAGTGCCGGTTTGTTTTCTGTAAGCAAAGTGGCTTGCTTTGCCATCGCTGCCGTTTGTTCGGGATGCTCCAATAGCTGCATAAGGAGGCCGCAAAAGGAATCGGCGTTCACAGAAAGGGAATCCAGCACTAAAGCAGCTCCTTTTGACGAAAAAAAGGCGGCATTTTCTCCTTGATCGCCGCGGCTCCCTGCCTTGGTAAGCGGAAGTAGGATGAGCGGTTTTCCTGCAGCAGCCGATTCCCAGAGGCTATTTGCACCCGCTCGTGAAACAACGAGGTCGGCGCACGCAAGCACATGAGGCATATCCTCTGCAATGAAGGGAAAAAACCGGTACTGCTCGACATGTGCGGGAGCTTCTTTTTGCAGCAAAGCGGCAATGCGCTCTCCATCCGGGAAGTTTTGTGCGCCTGTTTGATGCACTATAAAAAAATGCTGGACTAAAAAGAGGATACTGTGCTCAACCAGGGTATTTACCTGCTGTGCGCCAAGGCTGCCCCCTTGCACAAAAAGAATAGGTTTTGATCCTTTGTAACCGATATACTTTTTCCCCTTTTCAGCGCTGGCCGTATAAAAGGCGAGCCGCACCGGATTGCCCATACATTGTATCTTTCCTTGTATGCGGGTAGGAAAATAGGATGCGGTAGCGTCGTACGAGGTGATGATTTTTTTTGCAAAGCGGGCGTTGATTTTGGTTGCAAGCCCGGGTGAAATATCGCATTCATGGGTGATAACCGGTATACGTAGGCACCATGCAGCAAAACAGGAGGGTACCGAGACAAAGCCTCCTTTTGAAAACACAAAAGCGGGCTTTAACCGCAAGAGCAGTATCAATGCAGCACAACAGCCGGCTAATACTTTAAATACATCAAGGATGTTTTGTATGCTGACATACCGGCGCAATTTCCCTGAAGGAATGGCATAAAAAGGAATGCCGGCCGCTTCTACATAGGTGCGGTCGCTTTGTTTTTTCGAGCCTATCCAAAGGACCGGTATGTTCGTTTCAGCCTTAAAAACATCCGCTACCGCAATACCCGGAAATATATGGCCTCCCGTTCCTCCGCCGGTAAATACAACACAACTCATAGGACGAAAGTATAGCATACTTTGTTTGGCATGTACAAGGAAGAGCTATGGCAAACCACGGAAATCAATTTTTGTCTAAAAGCGGTAATAAGTCGTAAGGATTCATAAGAG
>JBQNBR010000053.1:0-14335 GCA_052169815.1 Treponema sp. | reverse complement strand
ATAAATGCAGCAGTTTCCAAAGTTCACACTTTGTTCAACTGTTGCATTTTAAGGTGCGATGCGTGAACATCGCATTTTAAGGCAACCTGTTTTGAAACGGAAGTTTCCGCGCCATGTTTAATGTTTTTATGTACTTTCTATACAGCTTGACAGAAAAATAAAAAACAGCTATCGTTAGTCGAATAAAGGGATTAATATCCATTGGAGGTGAAAAGTTAAGTGGCGAGTATTGTCGTAGATGATTCTGAAAACCTTGAAAAAGCGCTGAAACGTTTTAAGCGTCAGGTTGAAAAAGAAGGCATTATCCGCGAATGGAAAAAGCGGGAATTTTATGAAAAGCCTTCGACCATTCTCAATAGAAAAAAGAAAGCTTTACAGCGTAAACTTATGAAAAAGAATCGTAAGTCTTACGATTCTAAGGCATATTAGTACCTCTTAAGAGGTATGTACAAAAGTGTGTATCAATTCAGGTTTTTGATTTGTTATACACTTTTTAGCCGTGTTATAATTCTTACGTACAAACGGTCGCTTAGAGGATTCCTTGGCTCGTTTGGATACTATTCAGATTTCCGCCCACCATTTTTTTACCTAAAAAAAAGAGACAGCGCTTTAATTCACCGTAGGCAGTAATGCTTAATGCGAGGTTTCGTGAATAAGCAGGCGGATAATATGTGATTGCCTGCAAATAATGAAACGCTTCCCCGCTGAGCGCAAAAGTACCTTGCTGCATACAGGTTTTGCAGCAAAAAGAATCGTCTGTAGTATTATAGAAAACCGATTGCGCCGCGGGGCTACTGGTAAATGGGGTTCCACATTGGCCACAACAGGTAAGAGCCGGTGCAAGACCAGCATGGGTAAGGGTACGCCATAAAAAGCGCAGCAAAGCCAATTTGCATGCTTGGGGAGTGGATACGCATAAGCCGTCTAAAAACGCATTTACGAGCTTCCAGTCTACCGTGCCCTTTGTTTTTATGGCAATTTCATTACAAACGGCGGCACACCACATACGCACCAAATTGTCGCGTAAAGCTAATCGGTGTGCCTGTACGGTAAAATCCACGAGCTTATGAGTATTTTTTACCGGATTTGAATAGAGCCATACCTGCCCCGTTTGGTACATACCAACCAGCCCACGCAGCTTACTTCTGGCGCCGCCGTATATGGTGGCTACTATCAGAGCACAAGCCTCCTGCTGCGGTACAAGCAAGGTTACATTTTTATGATCATTCGAGCATTCTGCAAGGCACAACACCAGAGCCTCAGTAGTCCACGAGCGATTCGGCATAGAAACGAAAGACAAGCGCAAAAGCGAGGCACATAGGTACTCTGTACGGCTTTTGCACTCGTAGGGTGCCGCTAGAAATCGGCAGAATTCGGCGTTCGGGGGAAGGGGATAACATCCCGTATGTTGGTCATGCCGGTAACATAGAGCAACAACCGCTCAAAACCGAGCCCGAATCCCGAATGCGGCGCGGTTCCGTAGCGTCTGAGGTCTAGATACCACCAGTACGTCTTAGGGTCAAGCCCTAATTCGTTCATCCTACTCTCAAGTGCCGCAAGGTTCTCTTCGCGCTGGGAGCCACCGATGATCTCTCCCAAGCCCGGAACAAGCACATCCATCGCCCGTACCGTTTTTCCGTCATCATTTTGTTTCATATAGAACGCTTTTATCTGTTTGGGATAGTCGGTAACAATAACAGGGCCCTTAAACACCTGTTCAGTAAGGTATTTTTCATGTTCGCTTTGGAGGTCGCATCCCCAGTACGGCTTGAACTCAAAGCTATCAGCTTTCTTTTCTAATTCGGCAATGGCTTGCGTATAGGTGATACGAGTAAATTTTGAGTGAACTACGTTTTCAAGCATAGCAATTAAACCAGGTTTAATGCGGGTATCAAAAAAAGCTAAGTCAGAACGACACTTCGTTAATGCCCAGTTCAAAAGGTACACAACAAAATCTTCAGCAAGATCCATATTGTCTTCAAGCTGGAAAAAAGCCATTTCTGGTTCTATCATCCAAAATTCTGATAAATGGCGGGTGGTATTTGAGTTTTCAGCACGGAACGTCGGCCCGAAGGTGTACACGCGAGAGAGTGCCAACGCATAGCTTTCAACCTCAAGCTGTGTCGATACCGTTAAATTGGTTTCTTTTCCAAAAAAGTCACGAGTATAATCAAGCTGAAAGGATGCCGGATCTCTTTTTTCGCGTAACGCGCTTTTTACTGTCTCCTCTATATCCAACGTGGTAACACGAAACATCTCACCGGCCCCCTCACAATCGGAAGCGGTGATAACCGGCATATGCACATAGTAAAAGCCCCGCTCTCTAAAAAAACTGTGCACGGCAAACGCCATTTCGCTCCGCATGCGCATGATGGCTCCAAAGGTATTGGTGCGCGCACGAAGGTGCGCAACATCGCGTAAGAATTCAAAGCTATGGTGCTTTTTTTGCAGTGGGTAGGAATCTACCGGCGCCTCTCCGTAGAGCGCAATACTGCTAGCGGCAACTTCTACAGCCTGACCTGATGCTGGAGAAGCAACCAATGCACCTTTTACTTGTACCGACGATCCGGTGCTGATGCGCTTTAACGTCTGCTCAACTACATCCGCCACCCCCTTTTCGCGGTCAAAGGTAACTTGAATATTTTCGTAGCAGGAGCCGTCGTTTATTTGGAGAAAAATGAGATTTTTGGTCTCGCGTTTTGTGCGAACCCAGCCGTACACAGTAACTTCGCCGCTATCGGCCTGCTGCTTCAATATGTCTTTAATGAGTGTAATCATATGTACATCCTTCCCCTGCTGCGTAATTTTTTTATTGAATTTCTTCACGATTTATGTGCAAATAGTGTCTCTATTCGTTTTCGTACTGGATAAGCGTTTTAACAGGCAAATCGCCGATAAGCTTGTCGTAGCGTAAAAAAGGCAAACCGATCACACCACAGAACCCAACGATTTCAGCACCGCCGTCTTTCAGCATTGTCCGCGCTGCGTTGAGTGTGCCGCCTGTCGCGATGAGATCATCTAAAAGCAAAATACGGTGTCCCTTGGTGATATCGGCAGTATGGACTTCGATGGTAGCTTCCCCGTATTCCAATGCGTAAGAACATGAATAAACAGCCCCCGGCAATTTACCTTTTTTCCGTATTAAAATGAGAGGGATTCCCAGCCGATCCGCAAAAGGAGCCGCAAAAATGAACCCACGCGATTCGATGGCCGCAACGGCATCAATTTTCTCATTTTTGTAGAGTCCCGTTAATGTGTCAAGGCAATAATGAAATACCTGTGGGTTCATTAAAATGCCGGTAATATCATAATAGAGAATCCCTTTTTTAGGGAAATCCGGTATTTTACGGATTGCATCATCTAATAGCCTGTCTTTCATGTTACTATTTTAGCTTGAGCAGTTATAATAGTCAAGCACTGTTCTTTTGCAAATAGGAGGGTATCTACCTGTCTAGCGGATCGGCTTTCAGCCAACCGCTAGCCTGTCAAGTTTTGCGCTTTGCGCAAAACTTGCACTCAGGATAATGCTCAACAAGCTAAGGCGATGTTTTTGCTTTGCAAACTCGCAAGGCAGGAACAAAGCCTGAAAGGCTTGTTCCTGACAGGTACGCCTTACGCTTTATTTCGGCTCCGAGATCCAAGGCGAGTTTCCGCCAGAAGATCAAATTGAAACTCGCTAGGCACCGGAAACGGCGGTGAGTCGTTTCCGGTGGCGCACTACTTGCAAAAGGGATGGTTTTAAAGAACTGCCAAGGACGGCGGTGGCCCAAAGCAGTAGCACGTTCGCAATGGAACTCGCAGTCGGAGACTTGCGTAAAGCGGTAAAACTTTTTATAATTGAAAATCTTTAAAAGTTTCACGAGATTTTTAAAGATTCCTGTCGAGTTTTTCATATGTCTTACTATTGAGCATCTCTAAAAGCTTAGGTTAGATTTTGAGAGATGCCTCATCAGCAAAGCTGATAACAAGTTTTAAGATAAGTTTATGCATTGTCATACTTATCTCAAAGCACCGCACATACATCTAAGGAAAACCTCGCACATTCTTTTTATGAGGGAGACTATTATGGAAACAAGAATACGCTATGCACCGTCGCCGACGGGATTTCAGCACATCGGCGGAGTAAGAACAGCTCTTTTCAACTATTTATTCGCCCGATCAACGGGAGGGAAATTTATTCTCCGCATCGAAGACACCGACCGTGCCCGTTACGACGCCAAATACGAAACCAATTTATACGATACACTCGCATGGCTCGGCCTTGACTGGGATGAAGGCGGCCCGCGCGGAGGCGAATACGGTCCCTATATCCAGTCACAGCGCTCGGAAATTTATCGTGAATATGCCGACAAACTGGTAAAGGCCGGACAGGCTTACTATTGTTTTTGCGATGCAGAGCGGCTTGAACGCATACGGAAAATTCAAACCATGAACAAAATGCCTCCCGGATACGACCGTGCGTGCCGTGTACTCACCCAAGAAGAAATCGATGCGAATATGGCGGCAGGCAAGCCCTATGTTATCCGGTTAAAAGTGCCACTTGAAGGCGTTACTGCTTTCCGCGACACCTTGCTCGGCAACATCGAGTGGAAAAATGAAGACATCAACCCCGACCCCATCCTCCTGAAAAGCGACGGGTTTCCCACCTATCACTTGGCAAACATTGTCGATGACCATTTAATGAAGATAACGCATGTCATGCGCGCACAGGAATGGGTACCCTCTACGCCCATGCACATCATCTTGTACAAAGCCTTCGGATGGGAACCGCCTCAATTCTGCCACTTGCCTATGGTAATGGGCAACGATGGGCTCAAGCTGTCCAAACGGCACGGAGCAACCAGCTGCAATGAATTCCGCAACAACGGCTATTTAAAAGAAGCAATTATCAACTATGTGTCCATGCTCGGCTGCTCGTACGAAGAAGGGCGCGATCTTTTTTCGCTGGAGGAATTAGGGCAGCGCTTTAGAGCTGACCATATTAACAAAGCTCCCGCAGTATTCGACTACAAAAAGCTGGAATGGTTCAACGGGCAGTACATGCGGCTTAAAACCGACGAACAGCTGTTCGACTTAACCTGGCCGTTTATTGCGAATTCAGGGCTGTTCGGAGAGCAAGACCCTCAAGCCCGTGAAGCAGCCGGTTTGCGCTTTGCCGATCAAACCCTCTTACAGCCTACCGTTGAGCAAAAGAAGCTGCTGTTAAAAATCATGCCACTCATTAAAGAGCGTTTGCACTTTTTAACCGAAGCACCGCAAATGGTACGCTTTTTATTTGAAGAGCCGAAGGTGCCGCAGCAGCAGGATATTGTGCCCAAAAAACTGGATGCAGCGCAAACGCGGGCAGTATTGGAAAAAGCCAAAGAAGTGCTTCCTGCCATAGAAGGACTTGACGAACATGCTGCAAGCGATCTGTTCCGTAAAGAAGCAGAGACACTCGGGGTCAAGCTCGGCGATTTTATGATGCCGATCCGCATGGCGGTAACGGGCAGCCGGATCAGCCCTCCGTTAGTAGGTTCCATTCAAATTTTAGGCATTGACAAAGCTATCCAGCGTATCGAAAAAACAGTACAGCAGCGGTTCTAAGCGCTACACGCGTATCAGCAAGTGAGGAGCATAACAGTATGGAAAATAGAATAGTTACTATGGAAAAAATAGTGAGTTTATGTAAAAGGCGCGGGTTTGTATTTCAATCATCCGAAATATACGGAGGACAAAACGGAGCTTGGGATTATGGGCCTTTAGGCATTGAATTAAAAAACAACATCGCCAAAGCCTGGTGGCGCGATATGACACAGCTCCACGATTCAATCGTTGGGATCGATGCAGCCATCCTCATGCACCCTCGCGTATGGGAAGCCTCAGGGCACGTAGAAAACTTCACCGATCCGCTGGTAGATTGCAAAAAATGCAAAGCGCGCTTTCGCGCCGATCAAATGGATCCTGAAAAACTAGCAAAAAAGCAATGCCCCGAATGCGGCGGAGAACTCACTGATACGCGGAAATTCAATCTCATGTTCAAAACGCATATTGGCCCTGCCGAAGACACTGCCAATATTATTTACTTACGGCCTGAAACAGCGCAGGGGATCTATGTCAACTACAAAAACATCGTGCAATCCAATCGGATGAAGATCCCGTTCGGTATAGCACAAATCGGCAAAGCGTTCAGGAACGAAATCGTTACTAAAAACTTTATTTTCCGCACCTGCGAATTCGAGCAAATGGAAATGCAGTTTTTCGTAAAGCCGGGCTCCGACGATGAATGGTTTAACTACTGGCGGGAGCAGCGCTGGGCATTTTATAAAAAATACGGGGTGCGCACCGAAAAACTCCGCTGGCATCAGCACGGTGCCGACGAGCTTGCGCACTACGCAAAAGACGCCTACGATATTGAATACGAATTTCCCATGGGCTTTAAAGAGCTGGAAGGCGTTCATAACCGTACCGACTTTGACCTCAAGCGGCACACTGAGTATTCCGGTAAAGATATGCAGTATATCGATCAAGATAATGGAAATGCCCGATTTATTCCGTATATTATTGAAACTTCGGCAGGCCTTACCCGCAATATGCTCATGTTCCTGTGTGATGCGTACGAGGAACAGAAAGTGGCCGATAAGGGCAACGATGACGACTGGCGAACGGTGCTGCACTTCCATCCGCTGCTTGCGCCTATTACAGTAGCCGTGCTGCCGCTTATGAAAAAAGACGGCCTTGCAGAACTTGCTCAGGAGATTCAAGGCGAATTGCGCGAAGACTTCCGCACCGACTATGATCAAGCAGGCGCTATCGGCAAGCGGTACCGGCGTCAAGATGAAGCAGGCACTCCTTTCTGCATCACAGTGGATTATGACAGCAAAGAAGACGGCACCGTTACGGTACGCTTCCGCGACTCTATGGAACAAATCCGTGTACACCGTTCAGCATTGGTGGCACGCCTCAGAGATGAAATCAAAAAATACAGCAGGGTATAGTTCAATGCTCAATGCTTGAAGAAGCCCAATTGGAGACCTGCAATGGCTGAATATTCTTACCGCTCTACCGATGAATCGCTTTTAACGCCGCCTCTGTATGCCCTGTTTGTAAATCCGCTGGTAAAGATACTACCCTACTGGCTGCCGGCAAATTTTATCACAATCGGTTCATTTTTATTCATAATCGCTGCATTTCTTATTGCACTGCGCGGTTACTATACGCATACCTACGACTACTGGTGGGCAATTCCACTGTTGGCACTTTGCTATGTAGTGGGGGATTGCGCTGACGGCAAGCAAGCGAGGAAAACCAATACAGGATCTCCCTTAGGCGAGTACTTGGATCACTTTCTTGATAGTTTTGTTACTGGCCTTTTGATGGGCATCTTGCTGATGTCATTTCATGTGACCAATGCGTTTGTCATTATCAGCGGCTTTTTTTGCTTGTATATTGGGCAAATAGCAACCTTCTGGGAACGGTACAAACGGAGAACCATGTACTTCGGTCTTTTAAGCACAAGCGAGGGCACATTGGCTATTGCGTTTACGTCTTGGCTCATGGCGTTTGAACCAATCCGCACACTCGGAGAGCACCCTTTTGCATTAGGAATCTGCTATAAAGAGATACCAATCCTCCTATGCATGTTTTTATGCGCGCTTACGGCGGTACAAGCCTTTATGCGTACGAAATATCTTTCGTTCCGCTTAATACTACACCTTATCTTGGTGTGTGCTTTCATTATCTTTTTATCGAAATTCCACTACACTGACATACTCTACATAACGCTGGTAGTAACCCTGTATCAAGGTTTGTTCCTTGCTTCGCTTCTATCGGCTACAGCACTCAATACTTCAGTAGGGATGCCGGAGCCAGTGGTGCCACTGTCGTGCATACTGTTTTTTATTGCGCCTCAGTATGCACACGCGATAAAAATAGGTCAGATTATATACCTCGCCATCAGGGTGAGCATTCGATTTACCGGCTTTTTCCGTTTACACGCCCAGTACTGGCATTGGATTAATCCACCGCCTCCTGCTCAGTAAAAACTTGCGCGCATAACGCAAACAGCCTGCCTTAGCCGCATTGCAACGCGATGCGGCTCGTCCAATACTGCATTAAAATACCGAATGCTACGGCAACGTTCAGTGAAGCCTTTATACCGGTCATGGGAATGCTCACCACTCCCGCAGAAGCTCTGCGCAAGGCAGCAGTACTTAACCCAAGCTCTTCCGATCCAACCAGCACAATGCCTTTTTGAGGAAACGTAAACGACGTAATAGCAGTACCGCCTGTTTCCAATGCAAAGATAGGTATATCAGCAGGCAGCGTTTCCAATGAACCATAAGCCCACGGTAAAAACTCAGTACAGCCCATGCTTGAACGCTGTGCACGGGAGTGTTCGGGCGATACACAGTGTTTCGATAAAAAAAATTTTTCTACTCCAAACGCTTCTGCTGTACGAAAAAGAGAGCCGAGATTAAAGGGCGCACGAATGTCTTCTATATAGGCATACACACCGGAGAAAAAAGGCCGCACAACGGTAGTATCTACCGAATAAGCCTCGCGCTCATGCGGCAAAGCAGCAGTGCCGTAGCGGGTACCTGGCATAATGAGATCCCATTCCGATGGAGTGATATCAGTTTGCTGATAGAGCGCGTGACGCAGCGTATTACACAGTACACGATACTCTACACTCGTGTACAAATCTTTTTCTGCAAAAAAACGTGTAATAGGCTCGGTAATAAGTGGTACCTGCTCGTACTGTGCCGCAATCAGCTGTAGTAAACCTTCGATATAAAAAGCATCGTAGGATACACAGAGCGTTTTATCTTCACATGCAGCACATTCCGCTTCAAGCAGTTCAAGAATTTTAATAATCTTATGTATTTTTTGGCGGGAAGGCAGCTGAGCAAGCTTAAAAAGTTCAATCATGCAAGGGCTATAACGCTGCTTCTAACCATGCAAATACATCATCATTGGTCATTGGCTTTGGAATATAGTTCATAAAACGAGTAGCTACAACGTCTTCCGCTATAATGCGCAATTGCTCTGCATTCAATTGCAATTCACTCAGATACTGTGGGAGCTGAGCCTGTGCTATGATTTTCTGCAGCGCCTCGATAGCAACCTGCACTACCGCTTCAGAATCGTCCGTTTCTATTGCCGGAGCAAATAGTTTACCAATAGCAACTATTTTATCTTTATTTGAATCGGCAGCATACATAACAAGATGAGGCAGTAACAATGCCGCTATTGAAGAACTTTCAGTGCCGTACAGCCCAGTACAATACAGTGCAACAGCGGCACTTACCCCTGCGCTTGCACAGCTTAAACCCATTGCCAAAAGACAGGCAGCTTCTGCCATGAGGGTTCGTCGCGACACGTCAGATAAAGCTGCCGCAGTATCCAGCTGGAGAGCCCGCCAAAGCATGGTGATCGCTTTGAGTAATAGAGTATCAGAAAAAAAGTTATGATTAGTAGCAATATACCCTTCCAATGCATCGCTTAGACTGTGCAAAAGTATGACAGCACTGCTATGAGACGGCGTATTTGCGTAACAAGCAGGATCATACACACAAAGGGTACATACTTCATGCGACAATTTTAAAAAATGTATTTTTTTATCGTGTATATCAAAAAGAGGAATAAAAGGTGTAAAAGCAAAAGAATGATAACAAACAGTAGGTATTTCGAAAAATGGAAGCGGCTCAGCAGTACACAGCTGTTCTTCAATAAGGGTAGTAATCGGTTTTGTCTCGTTATATACCGCAGCAACTGCTCGCCCTATGGTTACCGTAGCGGCATCGCCTGCAGCAACCACCATATCCGCACACGCTCCATGCGCCAGGGTCAATGTATGTTCAAGAACGTCAAAACGGACGGCAGTACTTTCATTAATAAAACGCAGTACGGATAATCCCTGATGTTCTAATAGCTCGGTGATTTTTTTTACAAGACCGGAATCTTGCATCGAGTGATCTATAATAAAAAAACACTGTTTGCCATAGCGACTTGCTTCAAGCCCAAGCTTTTCAAGTGAATAATCACCAACAATAATACGTGACGAAAGTTTAAAAGAAAAATGAGACATAAAACACTCTTTAGCCCTATATATAGAGGAAAAATCTAATGTATAAAATAATTATCTAACTGCTTACGGCAATAACCAATAGATAGATACTATCGATACGTGTAGCGCTTCTTACAAACCGTATTCATCGAGTATTTTATCAGCGACGTTATTCAAAAGCGCTTCGTCCATATAAAGGGGATCTTGCAGCTTTTTAGTAACTTCAGCGATTTTTTCCTCGCGAACATCGGGAACTTTCTTAACAGCTTCAAGTGCAAAATGCACTTCTGCAAATTTTTGCGCTTCTGCAGACACTTGAATAGTATCAGAAAGCTCAAGCTTTTCAGGCTTATGCACTTTATGAACAGTCCGCACATTCTTTACCGGTTCAATGCCATTCAATTTGTCAATCGTCATATTTTTCTTCACCTTTATACCTCTTTATCGGCATATATTATGCTAATATTAAAGGAATATTGATAATTAATCAACAACCTCGCCCAATGTAGCGACGTTATCCTCAAAAGATATGATAGTTTTTCAAATGCACCTCAGCATTCAATCTTTAATCGTTTGTATTTTGTGTTACAACCGAATTCCCTGAAACAAAAACAGAGAACTCTCCTTTTATTGTTTGCCGCTCCTGTAAACGTTGCAACACCTCCACTACGGAACCAGCAAGCAGCTCTTCATGTACTTTCGTCAACTCACGTCCAACTACAACCGTACGTCCTTTATCGATGTCAAAGATATCCTGCAAGAGCTTAAGAATCCTAAAAGGGGATTCATACACGATAAAACCCATTTGCAGAGCGCATAACTCTTGTAAACGCCGCTTTCTCCGTCCTGGTTTGGGAGATAAAAATCCCTCGAACAAAACAGTAGCATGTGGGTCGCCACACACACTCAACAAAGTGGCAAAAGCAGAGACGCCGGGTATTGGTACAACGGTATAGCCCGCCTCCCTGACCATGCGGACAAGAACAGCCCCGGGATCGCTTAAGCCAGGCGTGCCAGCATCACTTGCATATGCAATCGAACGATCTTCACTTAACAGTTTAATAATAGCACGGGCGGCGGCTGCTTCATTTTGTGACCGGCAGGAAATTAAGGGCTTTCTAATTTCAAAATGCGTAAGCAATTTCAACGTTTGGCGTGTGTCTTCGCACGCAACGTAATCCACACTTTTAAATATTTCCAATGCACGAAACGTGATATCGCCCAGATTGCCTATAGGAGTCCCTACTATATATAATACCGCCACTGCATAATTATACCTGCTTTCAGTTATTGCAGCAAGCCCATAAATAGTATATTCTAACGATTATGGCTCTGTTATCTTCACCGCTTTCATGGTTGATACTGCTTATTATCGCAACTATTCTGTTTATTTTTGCCTATTCGTTTTTCGCGCCTGCTAGCACGACAAAATCCCAGCCGAAAGAGCTGCCGGCAAAAAAAACGACAGGACACGCAGGGACTGCCGGCGTGTGCCCCGTGTGCAAAACAGTGTTGCAAAAGAACGAACAAATTAGAACGAGAGTATATCAAGGGACGGGAGACTGTACCTGTTTGGTTTACGGCTGCCCGCATTGCTATCCGCTCCCTGAACCAAACATTACGCGCCGCTGTCCTGTGTGTCATATGCAGGTGAATAATGCAGACTATCTCGTAGCGCGCTTATTAGATAGAAGTTTCGGCAAGCATGTGAGGATCAAGGGGTGTAAGCTCTGCCAAAAAGGCTATTAACGCCGTATCTCATCAGCAAAGCTGATGACAAGTCCTAAGTAAGTCTCTTTACAATAATGACTTATCTTAGAACATCGCAAATAAATCTACGGAAAATTTCAAAAAGCTCTAAGCGTGAGGTTTATATGAACAATGCACAACAGCTCAGCATATTAGCAATCCTGATAGTAAGCCTATGCTCTATCAGCTGTATAACGGAAAAACAAGATACGCCGCATACACAATCAAAGACTGTACAAAGCAGCGCAGAACACGAATCGACAAAAGACACGCTTTTACTGTTTACCGGCTCTGATTGGTCTTCTGAACAGCAATTATTTGTAACACAAACGCTCACCCCTGCCGTTTTTGCAGAGCTCAGTAAAACCTACACTGTACAGCATATTGACCTGCCGCGCAATACAGAAGGACACGATGAACAAACTGTAAAAAAACACTATCTGCTGTTTACTGACTACGCTGTGCCGGAGGTTCCCTTCCTTGTGATACAAACAGCCCAACAAGATGTATACGTAAGTGAAGCATTGGAAAACGATACCACAGCCCCGCAGCTTCTTGAAAAAATACAAGCGTATGCACCGATGCGAGCAAAGGTAGTTCAAGCGCGTACGCTCATAGAAACAAGCGAAGGCCCTGCAAAGGCTCAAGCCATCGATGCGTTTTTATCAATAGTGAAAAATGGAGCCGACCGCCGCTATGATGAGCTGCGCGCCCAGGTACCGCTGTTAGATCCAGAGAACCGCTCCGGATTAAAGGGCAAGTACCTACTGATAAGCGCTGATATCCGTGCAAAAAGCTTAGCGCAGGCAGGAAAGTTTATGCAGGCAGCCGATGAATATAAAAATTTAGCGGAACATGCCGCACTGCAGGGCGCCGAATCGCAAACGGCATGGTACCTTGCCGGCTATTTATACAGCATGTCAGGAAAGCTGGAATCTGCGCGTATTATTGAGTATTTTAAAAAAGCCATTCAAGCCGATCCGCACAACGAAGCGGTACCCCATATCGAACGCAGTATAAAAAAGCTACAAGAGAAAAGCCGCACCCGTTAACCTATACTGTTTAACACCTTGTTAAGACGGGTTTTATCAAATAGCTCAAACGGCCGGCCTTCGCTAAAACGGCGGGATTCTTCAGTAAAAACGCCTGCCGTCATGCAGATTGCTTTACCGGCTTTCATTTCTTTTACCCGCTCGTGCAGATCGCGTAATAATAATTCACCAACAGATGACTGTGACCGGAAAAACCGGAATATCACGATATCAGCCCATTTAGCGGTATCAATTTCAGCTACAATATCGGTATGAGTTGCAAGCACACTAATATCTAGAATCTTTACCTTTGCTTTTGGAAAGAACCGTGCAACGATTTTTTTGCACAAGCCTACAAATTCACTCTGACCTGAAAGCAAATAGGCATGAAGATTCTTGTTTTGATTTAATTCTTGATACCGCTGAATGAGCGCAGTAACGTCTTTATAAGCAGGATTTGTATCATGAATGGCCCGCAGCTGCACCAAAGCCTTCGATAAGTTTTCTGTTTTTATCAGCGCTTGTGCTAAATTATAACGTAGCTCATTCACCAGTTCTAAGGGGGTACCTTCATGCTTAAGCCCTATCTCAAAATTTTCAACCGCTTTATCCAGCTGATTAGACCGAACGCATATGATCCCCGTATAAAGAGCAGCACGCGGGCCTACATTCGGCAATACACGAAGATGATTGAACAGCTTTAACGCATGGTCATTTGCTCCAATTTCATAAAAGCATTCACCCATTGCGAACAACGCTTCTTTATCATCCGGCTGCACATCCAAAACTTTTTTAAAACAGGGCAGTGCCTCTTGATACTTTCGTACGTTTTGTAGCGTATAGCCGAGGTATTTTGTAGCGGCTAGATTATCCGGCTGGCTAACCAAAGCCTTCCGTAAAAAGGGTATTGCCTTTTCATACTCTTTTTGTGAATAAGAAATATATCCAAGATTATAATTTACTTCAAAATGATTGGGTGCAATATTACGCGCTGCTAAAAATCCTTTTTTTGCTTCCTGCATACGGTTGGTTTTTAAAGCACTGGTACCGTACCGTACACTAATTTCAAACTGCTCTGAAGGAGGCTTATTCTTGATAACATCTAGTAGAGGCGCATAGGCATTATACGCTTTTTCCCAATTTTGCTTTTGGTAATATATATCACCGCTCATTAACAGCGCTTCAGTATCATGAGGATTGTGCGCCAGCCGTTTTGAAATGGCCCTCATCGTAGCATCCTCACTTTTTTTGTTCTCTAAATTAGCACCGGGGGAACGTTTCATAGTGAAAACAAGGGTTACCAATGTAATCACTGCAACAATGATAAAAAAAGAAATTACTAAAACCTGCATCGACATAGGAGCTATTATCTTCGCTATCCTTGTATCTGTCAAGATAAGCAGCTCATTTTGGCAGGGTCTCTAGCTGTGAGCAGATACTAAAACAGTTATGTGTGGTAAGAGAAAGACACAAATGGCATCATAGGAACCCCTCTTGAGCCTGTCAG